>DALYCO010000016.1:0-1001 GCA_031973655.1 Minisyncoccota bacterium
TTTTCGTGTCAGGTTCTTCTTTGTATGCCTTTGCGAGTTCGGGAACCATTTCCATAGCGCGCTCAATTGTCATCGGAAATCCTTGGGACCCCATTGGTATCATTGTTGAGAGACGATCACCGATTGCATACGGGAAACCAAGTGCACGCGCAACGTCGCGAACTGAACCCTTTGCCATCATCGTACCGAATGTACCAATTTGAGCTACATGATCTTCGCCATATTTCTTTTTTGCGTACTCGATCATTTCTCCACGTCGATTATCGGCGTAGTCCATATCGATATCGGGAAGAGAAGGACGTTCAGGGTTGAGGAATCGCTCGAATGGAAGTTTGTAAATAAGCGGATCCACATTCGTAATACCGATCAAGAATGTTGTCAGTGATCCCGCAACCGATCCTCGAATGTTAGTAAGAATGCCGTTCTCGCGGGCGAACTTCAAAAGATCTCCCACCACGAGGAAGTAGCCAGCGTAGCCTTTTTGCTTGATGACTGAGAGTTCATATTCCAATCGATCGATGTATTCTTTTGTCTGATCTGTTTCTCGAAATGCGAAACCAGCGTACGCGAGCTCGCGCAATTTCTCATCAGAAGTGATTCCTGGCGGCAATGGAAATTCAGGGAAGTACGCGACACCGAGTTCTATTTCATAGTCCTCGCACATATCCGCGACGAGCATCGTATTGCCGACGGATTCAGGAACGTCCTTAAAATATTCGAGTGCGGTTTTTTCATCAATCAGTGAAAAGTCGTCTTTGGAAAATTCCATTCCAGCGTTGTTGTCACTTTGCGTGTTGATAGCAAGTAATGTGTGATGTGCTTCGTGGTCGTCTTGGCATGGATAGTGTGAGTCCTGAGTTGCTACTGTTGGAATGCCATGCTTCTTTGCAATCTTAACTAATGCATCACGAAGTTCCTTGTCTTTCTCAATAGACGGATGCGATTGTATTTCGATGAAGTAATTTTCTTTGCCGAAGATATCTTGATATTCCTTCACAAGT
>DALYCO010000016.1:1011-7680 GCA_031973655.1 Minisyncoccota bacterium
ACTCGCGAACGATCTCATCGGCTTTTTCATAATTTCTTTTCAGAAGCGTTTGAGAAAGTTCTCCGCCCATACATCCCGAAAGAGCAATGATTCCTTCATGGAATTCACGCAATATTTCTTTATCCATTCGAGGCTTGTAGTAGTAGCCTTCAAGGTTAGCCTTGGTGACGAGTCGGATGAGGTTTTTGTATCCTTGTAAATTTTTTGCAAGGAGGATCATGTGGTAGTAGCGTTTGCCACCGTCAGTATTTACTGTTTTATCTAAACGAGAGCCGGCAGTAACATACGCTTCTACTCCGATGATTGGCTTGATGCCTTCCTTCTTACAGATTTTATAGAACTCGATTGCGCCGTACATGTTGCCATGGTCAGTGAGGGCAATGGCCGTCATATCGTTTTTCTTGGCGATCTTCACCATTTCTGGGAGCTTAGTCAGTCCGTCCAGTAGGGAATAGTGACTGTGAGTATGGAGATGGACGAACTTGGATGACATGCGTACAGCTTACAGGTTTTTGCTTCAAGCTTCAAGGCGCGAAAATAGAGTGGATTGCTGCTACTACATACGGTATACTTAACATATTATTAACAGTGATTTTTTAAGCACAGTAATCTTATGCAAAAAAGAGAGTTCACACTAGGCGCAATGGTTCTCGTATTAGGAATTATGATTCTCGTCGCGGTCTTGTCGTACTATCTCGGGCAAAAAAGTGTGCCAGTCACGGTTGCTCCGCAAAATGTAGAGCAAGGTCAGCAGGCAGGCAATACCAATAATGGAAATACTCCCGTTGTTGCAGGTACTCCGACAACCTCAGGTGAAAATATTCCAACATATCAAAACAAAGGGAAATTTATTGGCTACATAAAGGCTATCGATCCTCAGAATAATGGAGGAACCGCTCTAACTATTGATTACGTTCAATGGCTCCCATGTTCAGGTAATTCAACTGACTGCACGAATGGTTACAAAGTTGTAAATGCTAATCCTCAATTGCGTTTCTTCCCAATCGCTGCGAACGCATCAGTAACATTGCAGACATATAGCCATAACACGAGTGATGGTAATTTCAATTACAATCAGCCAGTGTCTCTCGCTACATTTGTAACTGCATACAATACTCCTACACCGCAATACAATGCTTCAAAATTGTTGTACTGGATTACACTCAGCAATGGTGTTGTGACAAATATCTCAGAACAATATCAGCCATAATTGCTCTATATTATAGAACGCGAAAAACAGCCCTAAAAGGGCTGTTTTTGTTTATGGAAATGGTATTGATTGCAGCAAAATTTTGGTATACTAAACATAGTGTTATTACGACAGACGCCAAAACATATCATCGGCATCGATGAAGTCGGACGAGGCCCGCTCGCGGGACCTGTTGCGGTGTGCGCGCTTATTTGGAAAGACAGAGAACTTGATCCTCCAGATCATGTAAAAGATTCAAAAAAACTTTCAGTCCAAAAAAGGGAAGAATGGTTTGTTGAAATTGAAAAGTGGCGTGAACAAGGAACGCTCGATTACGCGGTTTCGTACGTTTCCGCAGAAGACATCGACATTGTGGGGATTTCGAATGCTATTCAATGTGCCTTAGTGCACGTTATGCTTGATGGCGGACTACATGCTCCTGAAGAATATTTTCACCAAGAGACCATCATAAAAGGGGACGAGAAAGAACCAGTTATCGCACTTGCTTCCATTGCTGCAAAAGTCCTGCGTGACCAGATGATGGAAGAACTTTCCGATGTCCATCCTGAATATGGTTTTGAGAACCACAAAGGCTACGGAACTATCGAGCACTACAAAGCGATCAAGAAGCATGGCTTGACCCCATATCACCGAAGAAGCTTCCTGTCTAAGGTTATTTGACGAAAATACACATTATGGTAAGTTATATTTTAAGTATGGTTCACGAGTAACTATATATTTTTTTACATCCAACAAAAAAATGAGAAGCTATGACGCACATTGACAGCAGCATCCCTTTAGAAAGGGAAAATGAGACAGTAGTATTACTTAACAAAAAAAATGGAACTGTACTCCATAAGAAGTACGAATTGAGCAAGGGCGCAATTTCGGTTAATTACCAAACTTCGCTAAAAAACCTACAAACTACAGATGATTTTGTTCGCGAATATCTTGATTCGCTTACAACAAATGACCAGGTAGAATTTATTTTAGGACAAATACCTCCAAAACAGGAATTTGATCTGTATTTTAATAAATTACTTACCAGTAATTTGAATGACCTATCTGGACCAGCGGTTAAGGTTGATAGGGAATTTAAGAAAATCTACTCGGCTGCATACCAGGACAAAGGTATACGGACTGATTTTCCGAAACTGTATGAGATATTGTTAATTCTGAAACAGTTAGAAGGTTTGCTTAGTGAAGTTGACGCAGTTGCTTGCATGGATGAGATAATAACTCACCCAGATAAAGGTGATTGCTATCTGCTATTAACTGAAGGTGATAATAACAGTATTTCTGCCGACATGATTTCTGTTACCTATTTTTACGCAACAATAAGCCACTTTTGGTTTATTACAAAAATGACTGAAGTTTTTCAACAAGATGAGGTTACTGAACATAAAGAACAGACACCAAATCCTGATACTAAATTATAACTAGTATTCAGCTAAAATTTACCAAAGCCTCGAACAATGTATGTTCGGGGCTTTTTTCTTGCTTTTTTATATATATCTGGTATGATAGCCGCATATGGTAGTACGAATGAGACACACACGTGCGCATACGGCAAACCGCCGCTCGCACCATAAAGTTAAGGGCGCAGCTCTTTCTGTTGACTCCAAGACTGGATCAACTCACCTTCGTCACCGCGTGGACATGACAACTGGCATGTACCGTGGCAAGAAAGTGATTGATGTAGTTGCGAAAGTTGAGAAGAAGCAGGCAAAAGCAAAGGCTAAATAAGCTTTTGCTTTTCGTTTTAAAAACGTCCCTCATTACTCTTAATTATTGTTCTTTTACTAATACTTAGTTCTTTATTGTTCTTTTATGGCAAATCGTCATCTATCACGTTCAGTTATCCTCCAAACCCTCTTCGAGTGGGATTTTAAAGGTAAGCCCGACACAGAAGTCGAGGAGATTTTGAAGCGCAACTCCGAGGAATTCGCTCCAGGTCTCGAAGACTTGCCGTTCATGACGCTCACTATGAACGTCATTCGCAAAAAGGATCTCGTTGATGAGATTATTGCAAAGGCAGCGCCAGAATGGCCAATCGACAAGATCAACGCTGTTGACCGAAATATTCTCCGCATGGGACTTGCTGAGCTTCTTTTTGGTGACCACAACGAAGTTCCTCCAAAGGTTTCAATCAACGAAGCGATTGAACTCGCAAAAACATTCGGTTCTGATTCATCATCACGATTCATCAACGGAGTGCTTGGTGCTGTCTACAAAGAACTTGGTGAGCCTGGAAAGGATCAGAAATCAAAGCGCCAGATGAAGGACGAGCCGGTGGATATTTCAAAACTTCCAGTTGAGCAAAAGGCCGGTGCTGTTGTATATGCAATTGATAATGGTGAGATTTATCTCGCTCTTGTTCATGATGTATTTGGATATTGGACTCTCTCAAAAGGAAGTGCCGAAGCAGGCGAAACTGCTGAGCAGGCAGCAATTCGAGAAATCAAAGAAGAGATGAATTTGGATATGAAAATTATCGAAAAGTTGGGCGATGATGAATATGTTGCTTCACACCCTCAGCAAGGTAAGATTCGTAAACAAGTTGTATTTTTCCTTGGAGAATCGGCTTATACTCCAGTAAAACTTGAATCAGTTTCTGGCGGTCTCGACGACTGTAAATGGTTCACTTTGAAAGAAGTGACAAGCCTTCGCATGTATGATAGTGTGACCGCACTGATCGCCAAAGCCATTCCTATCATCACTGGAAAGCGGTAGTAGGTAGATTCGCGAAAAGTATTAGTAATCCCTTAATCAGGGATGAAGAAGTAAGAGTATCGTATATAGTCTTCCTTCTCCATCCATCAATATTCATGATTGATTTCTCAGGTTTCGAAAAAAAAGTAGGTGTAGTGTTTAAAGACAAAGAATTGCTTAAACAGGCGTTTATTCACCGTTCGTTTATTAACGAAAATCCCGGCAGCAAGATGTCTCATAACGAGCGCTTGGAATTTTTGGGTGATGCAGTTGTAGAACTCGTTGTTACTGATTATTTGTACCGCAAATATAAAAGTGCTCCGGAAGGAGAGTTAACTGCATATCGTTCATCACTCGTAAACGCAGTGGTTCTTTCTGATACGGCCTCCAATCTTGGCATGAACGAATATCTCCTCCTTTCAAAAGGTGAGAGCCGTGATGTTGGAAAAGCTCGCATGCACATCCTCGCAAATACATTTGAATCATTTACTGGCGCGCTCTATCTCGATCAGGGATATGACGTCTGCGCAAAATTTATCGGCGATGCGCTCTTTGGAAAGCTTGATGAAATCGTAAAGAAAAAATTATGGCGCGACCCGAAAAGCTTGGTCCAGGAAAAGGCTCAGGAATTCGTACACGTTACACCTGCATACAAAGTTACTTCAGAAAGCGGACCCGATCACGACAAACACTTCACTATTGGCATTTACTTCGGCGATGAACTCATCGCGTCTGGAAAAGGCAAATCTAAACAAGAAGCAGAAACCAAGGCAGCTGAAGCTGCACTCGTAGCAAAAAACTGGCTGGATTAACACCTAAATAGTTGGTTTATTTGCCTTTTCAATGCTAAAATAAGGCCATCATATGCTGATGTTGAAACGCCTCGAACTCTCCGGATTTAAATCCTTCGCAAAAAAAACGATGCTTGATTTCGATACGCCGGTAACGGCTATCGTCGGTCCAAACGGATCAGGAAAGTCCAACGTCGTTGAAGCGATCCGTTTTGTGCTCGGTGAACAATCTATCAAATCTCTCCGCGGAAAAGGCGGCGCAGATATGATCTTCAAAGGCTCCAAAGCATTGGCGTCTCTTTCTCGTGCATCAGTCACTATCGTTTTCGACAACTCACGAAAAGTATTTTCGCTTCCCAAAACAGGAGAGAAAGCAATCAACCTCGACTTCGATGAAATTTCAATTTCCCGCGAAGTGTTTAGTGATGGATCAAACACCTATAAATTGAATGGAACTGAAGTTCGCCTCAAAGACATTCTCGAACTCGTTGCTTCAGTTAACATCGGCTCATCGGGCCACCACATCATTTCTCAAGGTGAGGCAGACCGATTACTTTCTGCAAATCCAAAAGACCGCCGCGGTATGATTGAAGACGCCCTCGGTCTTCGTGTCTACCAATATCGATTACGAGAAAGCGAACGTAAGCTCGACAAGACACTTGCAAATATGAAAGAAGTGCAGTCACTCCGCCGCGAAATCGCTCCTCATATCGGATTTTTGAAAAAGCAGGTAGAAAAGATTGAAAAGGCGCAGGAACTCCGTACTGAAGTTGGGGGATTGTATAAAGAATATTTCAGCAAACAATCAGCATTTATCGCAAAAGAAAAAGCAATTCAGGAAGAACGCACCAATGCACTTCATGGAAAAATTGCTGAAGCTGATGCTAACATAAAAAACCACGAAAATTCTCAGAACCAGTCAGCCACTGTTGATACTGGAACAAGCGCGGAAGTGGCGCGCCTCCAGACTGAATACAGCAAGCACATGACTTCTCAGGCAGAACTGACTCGCAAGCTTGGACGAGTTGAGGGATCAATTGCTCTCTTAGAAGAACAGCTTCGCGCTCCAGAAAAAGAACGATCACCAGAAGATATTGCAGTTTCGCTCCAGGAAGTCGAAGGTTTGTTTACTGAACTTGATCGCGAGCTTGCCACACTGCTTTCATTACAAGACATAATTGAAATTCGAGAAACTATTGTCCGCGTTCGCGAAACATTTGAACAATTTATTTACTACCGAAAGACTGACAAGAATCAAAGCCCGGTTGTTGATCGTTCCCATGTTGAAGCGCAGATAGACGCTCTTCGTCAGAGCATCCAGTCAGTTGAAAATGAAATCGCTGAAATTGATGTTGCAAAAATGGCGGTGCAGGAGCAAATCACTAAACTCCAGTCAGAAAAGAAATCAGACGAAAGCGTCATTCGCGATCAGGAACGTGCATACTATGAATTGAAAGCAAAGAAACAAGAACTCGAATCCGAACTTCGCATGATTGCTCTTGAACGAGAAAACCTTGCTCGCATCGAGGCTGAATTTGAAGATGAACTTAAGCAGGCAGGCATACTCGTCGGTCTTGAAGCTATTCGTTTCCAACCAAGCGAAGAAATTGCTGACCGTCATGCCCAAGATGAATTGAAACGAAAAATTGACCGCATCAAATATAAACTCGAAGATGCAGGAGCTCAGGGTGGAACTGAAGTTGTCAAAGAATTTGAAGAGACAGTCTCTCGAGATGAATTCTTGGCACGTGAACTCGGTGATATTGATCAGGCTGTTACTGAACTCCGCGCACTCATTAGCGACCTCAAACAAAAAATTGATACTGAATTTAAAACTGGCGTAGAAAAAATTAACAAAGAATTTACTAACTTCTTCTCACTCATGTTCGGCGGCGGACATGCATTCCTTTCGATCGTTGTTGAGCACAAGCGTCCTTCAAAAGGCGAGGATGAAGAAGCTGATGAAATTCCAGTTGC
>DALYCO010000016.1:7720-8094 GCA_031973655.1 Minisyncoccota bacterium
GTATTGAAATCAATGTTTCGCTTCCACACAAGAAAGTTAAAGACCTCCACATGCTTTCAGGAGGAGAGCGTTCACTTACTTCCATCGCTCTTCTCTTTGCAATGTCACAGGTAAATCCGCCACCATTCTTGGTACTCGATGAAACCGATGCTGCGCTCGATGAAGCAAACTCACGACGTTATGGCGACATGATTGAAAGCCTCTCTAAGTATTCTCAGCTCATCGTTGTTACGCATAACCGCGAAACAATGTCCCGAGCTCGAGTTCTCTACGGTGTCACGATCGGCGCCGATGGGGGATCGAAGCTGCTTTCAATCAAGTTTGACGAGGCAGTAAAGATCGCTAAATAGCCAAATAAATAGTCTAAAAGCCCC
>DALYCO010000016.1:8104-10877 GCA_031973655.1 Minisyncoccota bacterium
CCGAAGGCAAAGGCGAGAAGCAGCCCGTGGCTGACAACAAGACTTCTGCTGGCCGTTCCAAGAACCGCCGCGTGGAAATCGAAGTGGTCGGTACACGCCCTAACTGATCCATTGTCTAGATCACAAAAAGCCCCAGAAATGGGGCTTTTACAATATATTGACAAACTGTCAAGTGTTGTGCTATAATACTGGTGCTCTTTGAAAATAGGTTTTGTTCGAAATGAGGAACTCCCCGTACTCAGATGGGTTCTTGATTCCGGACAAAACCGGTTATAAACCACTAATTATGAAGAACAACATTCTTCTGCTTGCGCTATTCGCGCTGCTAACAACTGCCTTTGCGCAGAATTCTCTAACCTCTAAAACTGTGGGAACAGTAAAAACATCTGCAAGTGTGGTGACACTACAAACACCAAAGCATAAGTCGCCCGAAACCAAGGCGATGGAAACTATCGAACGCTCGAAATTTGAGAACACGCTGTTAGGTATTAATGACCCAAACAAAATTCAAATTGGTAATACACTGGCTTTCAGGCTTGAAAACGGTGGTATTGTTTACCATGATGTTACTGCGGGTGATAACCAATACAGCGTACTGGTAAAGTTTTTTACCGAACACCCAAATGATGAGCTGGCGGGAGTTTCATCTGAGCCAACTTCGCAGCCGCTGCAATCAAATGTGCAACCAAACTCGTTGCAAATTAAAAGATATCCTATTTTAGATTTCTGGGCTATGCCGCTTGGCGGAATACCGGTTATTGTATGGATGGCATTGTTGGTTATAGGTTCATTTTTTCTATATCAATTGTACAAAAAATGGCAAAGCGAAAAAGCTGCGCGTTTAGAGAAAGAAAGTATCGAAAATGATCCAACCCTTGCCGGACCTCCGGTATATGGTAATGGTATTGAAGATGCTAACGCGACTGAAGTAATGGTTAACGCAGTTAAGACTGTACACCCCGATTTAGCCCTTTTCCCGATTAAAATCCTGAAAATGGAGAAGGGAACAATTAATGCCACTGCCGCCGAAGTTTTTTTTGGTGGGAAGCTGAGCAAAAAAGGTATGGTTGTTAACAACGTTCGTGGTGTTCGCGCTACTGTTATTATCGGTGAAGAAGTAGAAGAGAAAATTGTATATGCCCTGCAGGCGTGTGGTAATCCGTTGAAAGACGGTAACTATGTAGCTGGCCAGCAAATACAGTTTACACCTGATACCTTAGGTGCCGAGATAGTACTGCCAGTACCGGTACAACCTACAGCAGAAATTGTTGTAGAGCCTACCAGCAGTACACAGATCCAGGCCCAGGGGCTTTTCAACGCTATTGAAGCACTGAAAGAGAGTGGGAACGGAAGCATACAGTACATAGTGCTGCCGAACGGTAAAACACACTTAAGTATCATATTTACCAGGCTGGCTTTGCCACCGCATGTACCAGCTGAAGCTGTGGAAGCTAAAAATTAGGTAGTTTTTTGAAGTAAAATGTAAAAGAGATCGGATTAAACCCCGGTCTCTTTTTTATTGACAAAATAGGTTATATAGTGTATAATATATAACAATATATACCTTGATAAATAAGGGTTTAACCAAAGCCAAGAGCGCGATGTGGGTGCGGAAAATCGCGAATTTTGCTTTGGTTAACCTAAAACAAAAACAAACCATATGAACAAAGTAATCCGTTACGCAGCCGTTTTCTCTATTGCAGTAATAATTGCAAGCGCACTTTATTTAATTAGTTTCGCTTTAATCCAAAAATCAAAAGGGAATGAAGTGAGGGCTTATCATCGTTTATATAAAATTGAAAACGGTGAGAAAAAATTCAACTACCTGGGAATTGTTTCTCCGGTGCAGGTTGAAGGAGTGAAGCTGGTAGATACTACACTATGGTATGACTTTAGTGTTCCATACCCAATTGCTCCAAAATTCAAAGTTATTGCCCCGAGTGATAACATTGAAGCTTTGATTGCGAAGCAGCTTGCAGACATGCTTGCTGATTCAATCGAGAAGATGAAGTACAACCTTATCCTGGACTACGACCGTCAGGCCTTGGCTGTGCGGGAAGCGCAGGGTATTGAAGCACCAAAGCTTCCTAAGCCGAGCTTAGAGTTATCTGCATACGGAACTGCTTCACCAGAGGCCGGTAAGAACGGCTTTATGGCAAGCATTCAACCGGGAGTGTTGGAACCAGAAAATGCTAACGTTGCACAAGCACGTGTAGAGCGTACAGTACCGTTGGTATTGGACAATCTAAAAATGCGTGGTTACGACAGCGTAACTGTAAAAAGCGTTACATCAGCTGAAGAGCAATTTTCAGAAACTGATATGGTGGATTCAACAACTGCTGTAGCGATGCTACCCAAGATGCGTTATGTTCGCATATTTGGTCCAGTAACGTTAAAGCAGGCACAGATAACACCAGCAATGGCGCCTATCGCATTTCCGATTGAGTTACTAAGCGTACTTGGATTGCTTTCTCTATTTCTACGTTTTCAGGCAAAGAACCGTTTACTTTACCGACTTTAAAATAGGGACCATAAGGGCCATTAAATATCTGCACTTCTTCATTGGTCACAGGATGTATACCTAGGGATTTTACAGGAGTTTTATTGGCCCCTCGACCCTTTTTGGGGGCATTAACTAATTCAAGAGCCTGTTTCATATCTACTTGAAACATATCCGTGCCTTTTGGAATAGATCTAAAATCTCCATCATGAACAACATAGGGACCAAATCGACCTAAACCTACTTTTATATCTTTCCCTGTTTCTGGATGTG
>DALYCO010000017.1:0-9341 GCA_031973655.1 Minisyncoccota bacterium
GCCGGCAACGTCTCCCATGAACTTGTCAGGAGTAACGATTTCAACTTTCATCATAGGTTCGAGGATAACTGGACGAGCCATCTTACATGCATCCTGGATAGCCATTGATGCTGCGATTTTGAAGGCCATTTCGTTCGAGTCAACATCGTGGTAGCTTCCGTCCCAAAGATCGACTGAAACGTCAACCATTTTAAATCCGGCAAGCACACCGCGTTCGAGACCTTCCTTGAGTCCTTTTTCAATAGCTGGAATGTATTCCTGAGGAATCGCTCCACCTTTTGTTGTGTTAATGAATTCAAAGTGAGCATCGCGCTTAGTGTTTCGTGGCAAGTCTTCGATTTGCTCTTTAGTAAGAGACATATCCATCGGCTTGATCTTGATTTTGACGTGACCGTAGTTACCGCGTCCTCCAGATTGCTTGATGTACTTACCTTCAACGTCAGCTGTTCCCATGATTGTTTCTCGGTAAGCAACCTGAGGCTTACCGACGTTTGCTTCAACGGTAAATTCACGCTTCATACGATCAACGATGATTTCAAGGTGAAGTTCTCCCATACCTGCGATGATCGTTTCACCAGTTTCCTGGTCAGTTGATACGCGGAATGTTGGATCTTCCTGAGCGAGGCGGTTAAGAGCCATACCCATTTTTTCCTGGTCAGCTTTTGTTTTTGGTTCGATGCGGAGTGAGATAACTGGTTCTGGGAAAACGATACGGTTAAGTTCAATTGGGTTTTCTTCATCACACAAAGTGTCTGAAGTAATAGTGTCTTTCAAACCAACAGCAGCTGCGATTTCTCCAGCGTACACTTTCTTCACTTCTTCTCGGTCGTTAGCATGCATTCGCAAGATACGTCCGATACGTTCTTTGTTTCGAGTACGTGGGTTGTAGATGTATGATCCAGCGGTCAAGCTTCCAGAGTAAACTCGGAAGAAGATGATCTGTCCTACGAACGGGTCAGTTGCAACCTTGAAGGCGAGCGCAGAAAATGGTTCCGCGTCAGAAGCATGGCGAACCATTGCTTCATCTGTCTCTGGGTTGATACCTGGGATTGGAGGAATGTCAGTTGGTGCTGGAAGGTAGTCAATAACAGCGTCGAGTACGAGCTGTACACCCTTGTTTTTCAATGCTGATCCTGCGAATACCGGGAAGATTTCATTGTTGATGACCGCCTTGCGGAGGAACTTCTTGAGTGTATCAACATCAGGTACTGTACCGTTTTCGAGGTATGCAGTCATAGCTGCATCGTCAGTAGCAACGATTGCTTCAATGAGCTCGTCGTGATACTTCTTTGCATCAGCCATCATTTCTTCAGGGATATCTTTTTCGATAACCTTGTTTCCCATTTCACCTTCGAAATAGAAAGCCTTCATTTTCAAGAGGTCGATAACACCTTCGTGCTTTTCTTCGAGACCAATTGGAATCTGCATGCGAACAGCGGCCTTGTTCAAGCGATCGAGGATTGTAGCGAATGAGTGCTCAAATGATGCACCAGTTCGATCGAGTTTGTTGATGAAACAAATACGAGGAACTTTCGCTTCGTCAGCGTAGCGCCAGTTAGTTTCTGACTGTGGCTCTACTCCAGCCACTCCGTCAAATACCACTACTGCGCCGTCGAGCACGCGAAGTGATCGCTTTACTTCTACAGTAAAGTCGATGTGTCCAGGAGTGTCGATGATGTTAAAACGCATCTTCTTATTCTTGTCTGCACCTGCGTATGTTGGTGTCCAGAAACAAGTAACAGCAGCTGAAGTAATTGTAATACCTCGCTCTCGTTCCTGCTCCATCCAGTCTGTTGTGGTCTCACCGTCGTGCACTTCACCGATCTTGTGAGAAACACCTGTGTAGTACAGAACGCGTTCTGTAGTCGTGGTCTTTCCAGCATCGATGTGGGCGATGATACCGAAGTTTCGAACTTTCTCTAATGGGTAATCTCTTTCCATAAAACTTATCTATTATTGCTAATTTGTTGCTAAAAGGCTGCTGATAAATAAAAATGACCGCTAGGTCTTTTATGCCATGACTATAGCATGAAATGTAAATATTACAAATGAGAATGAATAGACAAAACTCCTGATAGTAGTACAATCCCCTGTATATGGAAGGAATGCCAAAACCAAGCGCAGAGGGAAATAACATGTCGCGGAAAAGCTTTCTTGGGAAGTTGGGAATACTAGCGGCAACAGCAGCGCTTACTCCCGAGGATCTCCTATCACAATCCACCCAAGAAAAAATAGCTCGGACGGGACTCACTCCCACCACTGAAAAGTTTAAAAACGGAGAATGCGTATATACCTTTAAAAACGAAAAAGGTGAGCGCCTCGGCGAATTTTGGCCAATTCATGGACTAAACTTGGTTACGAGAGATACTTTTCCTAAAGCATTTGAGGGATCCATCGAGGATGTACAGAAAAAGCTCGGTGACAAAAATATCGTCGCAACAACCCCGGATGGAATGACTGGCGGCTCTGTTGGATCTTATAAAATGGAAGGTAAATCACTCTCGAACGGAATACCATGCGGAGATGGCGAGATTAAGAACTATGGAATTGTGACCGTACGAGACGGATTTAATATCGAATTTACTCACAAACAAGAACATTTGAATGATTTTGATTCATACTACGCATCGGTCCAAAAAGACAAAGGAACACTTTTCTTTCTTCCAAGCATTTATCGTGACGGAAAATCATTGCCTTCACAGAAGGAGGTAGACAAAGTACTCGTCAGGAGAAGTGTGCCGAAAGGCCCGCAAACTCCTAACGGAGTTCAGATGGCTGTTATTATATTTGATGCCATGACTACCTGCGATAATGCCCGCAAAGCTGTTTTGGGGCTTGATCGCCCAGGAGCATCATCCACAACTCATATTTATGTTTTGGACGGAGGAAGTACTTGGGGCCAAAGTGCAAAAGAAGTAAACGGACAAGTCGTAACAAAAGGAACTCGGAATCCAGAAGTCATCACAAACTATTTAGTGTTCTACTAAAAAGAAAAACCTCCAGTTGGAGGTTTTTCTTGAAATATTGCTAGTCTATCGTGACAATACCCAAGTTTTTCCTATAGTTTCGAGAATTACTGAAGCTTCTATACATCCTGAAAGTTGATTTGCCTTCATTCTCGTAGTTTTGTACCAGTAACCGGTAACCTGAGGAAGTGTTTCCCAAGGTGTGATAATAAGTGGAAAATATTTCTGTTGAAACTTTCGAACTGCAGCATCTGTGGCTGGACCAAAAACTCCACTCGTTGGCAGATTTGCCTGAATTTCTTTGTTTAAGAAAGCTTGTATCTTCACCACTTCAGGACCACTGCTTCCTTTTCTATAATAGCCTGTAAATACTGGACACGTTTCGGGAACAGAACTCTGAGAATTAACAGAACTTTGAGAATTAGCTGTCTGCAAATTTTTATTACTTGTGAACTTAGCTCCTACAGACGGAGTTGTCGGAGCATCAGGATTCACAGGAACCACAATACTTACCGGAACAATACCCCCACCAGAAGGAACTGGGGTAGGTGCCGGAGTTGGAGGATACGGATCTCCAATAATTCCATCTGCGTCATACGCTTGTGAAAATTCTGAAGTTGAACCATATACCCCACTACCAAAATCTTCGGTTACTGAAGCGGTAATGTAATCACCCGGAGCAAGCGTAATTGTGGTGACTAATTTTGATGCAGCCACTCCAATTGAAGTAAATGTATCAGCACCAAGATATATTTCTCCTTCGCCAAATGTTCCACTTGTTGGATTTTTGAAAAATTCTACTCGGTAATTACCTGCAGGCACATCGAGTGTATAGACAATCTCATCTTCAATAGCATCTGCAATATTAATGACTGGACTATTAAGATAGTCGTTCGGACCAGCGTCGGCATCACCTGCGTCATTTATATTTGCACCTTGATCAACAAGGGACACACCATCAAATTCAATATGGTCGATACCCACCAAATTATTAGCTAGGATGCTATTCCCTAGAATTGCGTTGCGTGTTGAATATGCCCCCTCACTGTTCAAAACGATCACGCCCCCTATACTACTGCTCGCGATTATGTTTCCTTCACCGGGATTAACTCCGCCGATTTTATTATTTCCAGGTCCTGACCCACTCACGATTCCAATTCCAATCGCATTACCATATCCTGGTGAAACAGCTCCAGATGGATTAGTTCCTATTTTATTTCCGAATACTCGCACACCGATTGTTTCTGCTAACTGAATTCCTAAAGCAAACCCGCTCATAGTAACTCCAGCAATAACATTCCCTTCTCCAGCATTAGTTCCACCAATTACAGTACCTGATCCATCTAAACCAGCTGATTCAATCATAATACCTGTCGACAACTCACCGATTACTGCTCCTGTGGTATTAAGTCCGATATAGTTTCCAATAATTAAAAGAGAAGCTGCTGCGGGAGTATCTGTAATATCAAATCCCCGTCCTCCAGCATTAACAATGTAATTCCGAGAAGCAGCAGTAGTTCCACCAATAATTGCATTTGAAATATTCTGCAGTACTAGTCCAGAGGAATTCGTTATGAGATTTAAACCAGCAGCGTCAAGCCCTATGTAATTTCCTTTTATTGTTAACCCATCAATATTCTGACCATCAAATCCTTCACTTATACTTCCCGAAATAACGTTCCCTTCGCCTGCATTTGATCCACCAATAGTAACATCAGTGGAGTCAGTAATTTGAACTCCCTGTTGCGAATTTGGAATAGCTGTCTGGCCGTCATCGTCAGTTCCTATATAGTTACCCTTAATACTAATACCATCACTAGTTATAATATATATTCCCTGCTGGGTATTTCCTGAAACGATATTTCTCTCGCCTGCACTCGCACCTCCAATAATTAGATCTGTGGCATTTTGAATAACGATTCCCCCAAGATCATTTGGTAGTGCAGTCTCACCATCTGCAGTAACACCAATACGGTTACCTTTAATCGTAAGACCGGTATCACCGTTTGCACTAATTCCATACAGACTTTCACCAATAACATTCCCCTCTCCGGCATTTCCGCCTCCAATAGTAACGTTAGTAGTAGTAGCAATGTAAATACCACTACCAGTATTAGGTATAGCAGTTGTTCCATCACTATCAACGCCAATATAATTACCTATAATTGTAATTGCATCAGCATTCTGAATATTAAACCCCGTAGCGCCATTCCCAACGATATTTCTTTCACCTACCGTATCTCCACCAATAGTGATGTTAGTTGAACCATCGACAATAACCGCCCCGTCGCAACTATCAAATACATTACCCGTAACGAGAGTATTTGTTACAAATTCATCCATAATAATACCCCCAGTCCCACCTCCGTTAAAATTATTGCCTGAAATAATAGTGCCAGTAACCAAACCAGAATCTGCTCCTGGTTCACCCATGGTAATTGCAGCTAATACGCTATTTGAAATAGTATTATTTGTAATCGTGGTGTTATCAGCTCCAAAAATAATAAACATCCCGAAGTCGCCCGCACCAGTAATTGTATTATTGCTAAACGTAACACCAGAACTATCATAGGTAGTAAGTCCGCTATGCTGGGAACTGGTTACAGTACATGAATCAACAGAGCTATTATTAGAAGAATTTGAAATACGAACACCGAGGCCTCCATCAGTCAAAACACAGTTAGTAATTTCTGTATTTGGAGATTCTCCTAGTTCGATCAGAGCGAACCCAGCGTCTACCCCACGACCTATTATTTCAAAGTTATCAAAAGAGGTACTATCATTTTGGATAATTTGAAAACCAATCTCGTTTACACCACTTAATTTAAAACCAGAAAAACTCATTCCGTTCACCCCACCGTTTGCAAAAAAGACTCTGTGTGAATTTAAACCACTAGCGTCAATTTCAAAATTTGAAGGACCTGGACCTATGATAGAAACTGTTTCCGAAATCGCAGGATATTCCGAAGTAGGTGAAGTCACACCATTAATTCCAATAGTGATTACATCAGTACCTGCTAAAGCATTTGCTTCATCCATCGCAGCACGAAGTGTACAGTTTCCAGAACCATCATCACAAACACCGTCTCCTGGAGTTGCGTCAGAAGTATCGAGAAGAGAATTAACAGTCAGGGAAGCTGCACGAACATAGTGTGTTATGATTAAAAAACTTAATGAGAGGATACTAAGGGCAAGAAATACCCCAACTATTTTGGGAATTTTTTTAGTTGATGTCATGCGTTTTATTATACTTCAAAATACAAAAAACTCCCAGATGGGAGTTTTTTGAGAGATTGTTTTGTGTATTACCAAGCAAAGTGAGCGAACGCCTTGTTTGATTCTGCCATCTTGTGAGTGTCTTCGCGCTTTTTAACCGCTGAACCTTCACCTTTGGCTGCTGCAATCAATTCGTCTGCGAGCTTGATGTGCATTGGCTGTCCTTTCTTGCCTCGTGCTGCTCCGATGATCCATCGGATAGCGAGTGCTTGTCGTCGTTCTGGGCGAACTTCGCGAGGAACCTGGTAGTTAGCTCCACCGATTCGGCGTGAGCGAACTTCCATAAGTGGTGAAGCGTTTTTCATTGCTTCAGCAAACACTTCGAGAGGATCTTTGCCATCTGACTTTTCCTTGATGAGGTCAAAAGCGGCGTAGACTACCTTGAGTGCTGTTTCCTTCTTTCCTGAAAGCATAACTGAGTTAATCAACTTTGAGAGTTCAGCTGAGTTGTATACGCTATCTGGACCTGGAATATTTCGATTTTTAACTTTTCTTCGCATATAGTTTTAGTGGTATGTTTTTTCTCCCTTTAAGGCTTCACAACAGGAAGCGGGATACTGTTAAATTATTTCTTAGCTGCTCCAGCCTTTGGACGCTTGTTTCCGTAGAGAGAGCGACCCTTGCGGCGCTTTTCAACACCAGATGCATCGAGGCGTCCACGAACGATGTGGTAACGTACTCCGATCAAGTCCTTAACACGTCCACCACGGAGCATAACAACTGAGTGTTCCTGCAAGTTGTGTCCTTCTCCTGGGATGTAAGCAGTAACTTCCATTCCGTTTGTAAGTCGTACACGAGCGATTTTTCGGAGCGCTGAGTTTGGCTTCTTTGGAGTAGTTGTTGTTACTTTTGTACATACACCACGCTTGAAAGGTGATGAGTAGTAGATTGGTCGGTTTTTGAGTGCGTTAAAGCCGCGAGCCAAAGCTACTGCTTTTGACTTTCGGACGACTTTCTTTCTTGGGTTTCGAACTAGCTGATTGATTGAGGGCATTTGTAATAATGTGCCGTACCTTGCGGTGGGCATAACTGCTAAATAATGTATTGAAAATTAACTAACTATGTGGGGCAACTCGTTTGTTTGCAAGGTCTTTCAGACAAAGCCCGTGTAAGCAAAAAAGTCTGCTAGAGACTTGTGCGAGTACTATACAAGAAGGATTCAAATAATGCAAGCCTTGAGAGGATTGGAGTAGTGTCCTCGGAGAAGCCTCGGTATGCACTTTGATCCGCTCGGCCAGCCTCGCGTTCCAAAGTGCATACGTCGGCATCATGAGCAGCTATGAGCCGTATTCTTAAAAACCTATGGTTTTGCCAGTAACTAACTATAACCTTACCCCGGTTAGTATTGTGTAGAGCCCACTCATCAGCGGCGAAATGAAATCGTACTTCCAAAGTACGAGAACGAGGATAAAAACTAGCAAAAAACCGTTATTTTCCAACATTTCTCGGATATTTCGGAATCTTTGGGGGAGAATGGAGAAAAGGATTTTTGAGCCATCCAAAGGTGGAACGGGTAGTAGATTGAAGAATGCGAGACCGATATTTACGAGAATAATGACAGAGACAATGTACGCAAACCCTTCATTTGCAAGGCCAAACAAGAATCCGATACGGAATATTAGTCCAAATATGAGAGCAACAGTTAGATTGGCAATAATTCCCGCTGATGCGACAGCCAATGTTCCCCATCGTTTGTTTGTAAGGTTATTTTCGTTATATGGAACTGGTTTTGCCCAGCCGAATGGGAAAGGAGATCCAGACAATAAGAGAATACCTGGAACGATAATTGAGCCAATTGGATCAATATGACGAATTGGATTGAGTGTTAGTCGGTGGGAAAGCTCTGCCGTCCGGTCTCCAAGCCAAAGCGCGGCATAGCCGTGAGCGATTTCATGGATAATGACTGAAAAAATAAGAATTATGGCGTTTGCTATGAATGTTACTGGGTCGTTCATAAAAAAGAGTATACCAGTTCATAGGCATAGTTGCATAATATAAAAGTATATGTTAGTCTAACTCCACGTATGGCTAAAGTATGTCCAATAACTAAAACAGGTTCACGCGTAGCTGGAGGTTACTCCAACCGTGTTCGTGCAACCAAATTCAACCCGACTGGAAAAGTCCGCAAGTATCCAAACCTTCAGAAAAAGAAGATCTGGGTTCCTGAACTCAAGAAATCAATTACTCTTGAGATCTCAACTCGCGCGATTCGAACAATCAACAAGCGTGGAGCTCTTACAACCCTCCGAAAAGCTGGAATTCTTTAATTCTCAACTTTCAAACAAAAAACCGCCCAAGTGGCGGTTTTTTGTTGTATAATTATTTCATGAAAAAAATTGCGAGTGCAGTCGTGCATAAGGTCCGAGAATGGTTTTCTCTTGATTATCGGTCGATGGCAGTACTGCGAATTGGTGTTGGTGTTACGCTTCTCCTCGATACTATTCAGCGGTCATTTGATCTCCGTGCATTTTATTCGGATGCAGGGATACTTCCACGCGCTGAATACTTAAGACTCTGGGAAAACAAATGGTGGATCTCTGCACATATGGCAAGCGGCCTTTCGGGATTTGAAGCCATACTTCTTGCGGTGGCTGCAGTATTCGCCATCATGCTGATTCTTGGGTACCGAACACGATTCGCAATGATTGCATCATGGTTCCTATTAGTTTCTCTTCAGATGCGAAACCCGGTCATTCTCCAGGGTGGTGATGTACTATTCCGCGTCGTGCTTTTCTGGATGATGTTTCTTCCTCTTGGAAAAGCTTGGTCGTTGGATCGATTGTTCAATCGCGTTGCGTCCCCAACTAAAGAAACATATTTCTCAGCGGCCACCCTCGCGTACATCATCCAAATTTGTTTGCTCTATATATTTACCGGTGTTTTAAAAACAGGCGCTGCGTGGCATGACGGAACTGCAGTGTATTACGCACTGAATGTTGATCAGCTCATTACGCCAGTTGGAGCATTCTTGCGCGAACTTCCTCAAGTGACACATGTCCTTACGTTTGTGACGTGGTATCTTGAAGCGTTTGGCGTACTTCTTTTTTTCTCTCCTGTTGCAACTGGGTTTTTCCGAACCATGGGAATTTTCTTATTCGC
>DALYCO010000017.1:9351-10750 GCA_031973655.1 Minisyncoccota bacterium
CGGATTCAATAGCTCGATGCGTCTTGGACTCTTTGGAACAATCGCTATCGTCGTTACACTTGGGTTACTTCCGAGCGGATTCTGGAACGAGGGTTGGGGTTCATTCACAAACTGGATTGCACACAAGGGAAAGAAAGGGCTTACTATCTACTACGATTTTGAATGCAGTTTCTGTTACAAGATGAGCTATTTGTTGAAGCGCGTTTTGCTTCTTAATCCTGAAACTCAGATTCTTGCCGCGCATACCGATGCTGAAGTTGAAAAAGTAATGGAAGAGAAAAATTCCTGGGTACTTGTTGATGCAGAAGGTAAAAAATATACCACTTGGAATGGAGTAGTAGCGGTACTCGCGCACTCGCCGCTTTTCTTCTGGATTGCATGGGTTGCGAAGCTTCCTATTATTTCTGATATTGGAGAAACTGTGTACGCTCTTATTTCTCGTAAAAGAAAACTTGTGTGTGTTCCTGAGCCAATGGAAACAGCACCGACTGGCGTCCGAAGGCTGTGGCATATCTTTATAGAAATTACTGTCGTATTCTTGCTCGTTTACATCATTGCATGGAATATCGATACGCTTGAAAGTAATCGACCAAAAATAATTTCTCCGAAAATGCAGTCAATCGGCTGGTTCACACATCTCGATCAAAAATTTAATATGTTCGCTCCGACGCCGCTTACTGAAGACGGTTGGTATGTCATGCCGGGCAAATTGCGCGATGGTACTGAGATTAATGTCATGAATGGAGCAGAAGAAGTGACATACACAAAGCCAGAATGGGTCTCATATACTTATAAAAATCAGCGCTGGCAGAAATATTTGATGAATCTTTGGAGTAGAGACTTTAGTGAGTATCGACTTAGTTATGGAAGATACTTATGCCGTGAATGGAATACTGAATCACGACCACACGATAAGCAGCTCCTTACATTTGAAATGATATTCATCGTCGAAAATACTCCACCACCAGGGGTAACACCCGCTCCTGTGGTGCCAACGACGATTTGGTCGCATAGTTGTTTTTAAAAAATTATTTACTTCGCGTTAACGAACTACCATCACTTATATACGTGATGGTTTGTTCGTCTTTAGTGATTAATACTTCAATTAAAAACGATTTCAAACGATCAACTATTTCCTGATGCGGATGACCGTATCGATTATTTTTCCCTGCTGAAATAACTGCAATATCTGGATCCACTGCTGTCACAAAAGCAGTTGAAGTAGAAGTTCGCGAACCATGGTGACCAACTTTCAATATATTACTCTTGAGATCTTCTGCTTTATTTACAGCAAGCATGAATGCTTCTGTTTTTACCGTCGAATCACCCGTCAGCATGACAGACACATCTCCATAAACAAGCCGTCCGACGATCGACGCATCGTTGTGTGACAAACCGC
>DALYCO010000018.1:0-8500 GCA_031973655.1 Minisyncoccota bacterium
CGGGTAAAGATTGTTATTAATCTTTTTCTTTTTTGGGGAACACCATAATCAGCAAATTCAATTATTTCGGCACCGCCAGAATATTCTGAACCAAGTCGATCTTTTATGTAATCAATTATATTAACAAATACTCCATTTTCATCATCGATGATCGTATTTTCCATTTCAGGAACATTCTCAAATATAATAGTTTTAGGATTCAAAGCTTTTATAATATTTAGGGTAGGAATAATTAATCTATTTCTTGGATCAATAGGTAATCTTTTGCCCTCTCTTATATGTTTTAAAAGTTTTCCTTGTCCATTTTTAGACATTCCTTGGCAGGGAGGTGTGGCAAGTATAAAATCCAATTCCTTACCTCTAAGAGCTTTTTGTGTTTCTTCGATGATTTTGTTTTGTAATTTCCAAATATCACCAACAATCATGTTAGTTTCAGGGTAATTATACCGAAATAAGGAACCTCGATCTTCCAATAACTCGTTTGCAACAAGTACATCTATATTATTTGTTACCAAGGCAAGATCACCGATACCTCCTGATGCGAATAAACTTATAGCTTTATACATATAATAGTGATTATTATAGCTAATTTTTTAAAATACTCTTACTGCGAAACCATTTTTGTTGGTTATTCTATCTATTGTCAAATTTTGCCTATATCCCAATGTATACTGTAAAATATTGATTTATAAGTAGTACTAAGCAAGTATATCAAAAATACTTCTTTAGGAAGATCGCAATCTGAAATCTTTCTAAAGAAAAGATAAATTTTATATTTTTGTAATAAAATAACACTTCTTTCGTCACTACACAGTATGGAGCCTTTGCGCTTCGTGGTAAAATTAATAAGCATTACTAGCTAAGCATCTTTATATATATGAATACACGAACAACTTGGAGCATTATTATCTTAATCGCCGCAATCGCTTTGTTTGGCTGGATCATCTACGCCGGCAAGCAGATTCCTGCACCACAGCAGCCAGCTGGGGAAGTTGCTTCTGAAGTTCCGGCTCCGGAAGTTAATTCTGTAACTTTCTATAGCGCATCTGGTGAAAAGGTTACCGCTACATTTGGCGACAATTACGTTGCATTTTCAAGTGAGGTTGTTGGTAATATGACATTGCCACAGGCACTATCTGGTTCAGGCGCTCGATATGCTGATGCGAATGAAAAATTTGTTTTCTGGAACAAGGGTAATGAAGTCACTATTTATCAGGACAATAAAATTGTCTTCTCAGGTTCGACTGAACAGCCAAAAGGAAAACTTCCAACGGGAAGCGATGCGCCGGGAACAGCTGATGAAGTCCGTGCTAGTACTTGGGTTTGGACAAAGATCGTCAATAAGGACGGTTCAGTTGTCACTCCAAAGAAACCAGGAATCTTCACGCTTACCTTCGAACAGGATGCTCGCGTAACTGGAAAGACTGACTGTAACGGATTTGGTGGAACGTATGAAATCGGTTCAGATGGAAAAATAAGCTTTGGTCCATTTATGTCTACCTTGATGTTCTGCGAAGGATCTCAGGAAACTGAATACAGTAATGCTGTGTACTACGCAAACAGCTACTCAATTAACAGCAAAGGGGAATTGGTTTTGACCAATAAGGATGGGGGAATGGTGTACTTCATAGCGAAGAAGTAATACAGGAATAAAAAGCCGCGCCGAAGGCGCGGCTTTTTCTGTATGGCGGCAATGTATTTTTTAGCCAGATTTTGCTAGTATAGACGTATATGGCACTTTCATGGGGCGCTCGCCGACAACTTTTGGTCGTTATGGGCTTTATCGCAATTATCCTCGTAATTGCGGCGGCTATTATTATTCCAAAGCTAACTAAAGAGCCCACCTGTTTCGACAACAAACAAAACGGTAGCGAACTTGGCATTGACTGTGGAGGAGGCTGCGCGAAGATTTGCGGATTCCAAACTGCTGACGTCGTCGTTCGATGGGCAGGAGTATTTCCAGTAACGCCAACTGTTTCAAACGCTGTAGCGTATATCCAAAACCCAAATATTGCTGCGGCAGCCCGCAACGTTCCATACCAGTTCAAGATTTATGATGAAGATCACCAGTTCATTACTGAACGAAACGGTGTCGCATACATCGCGCCAAACGGTGCATCAGCAATCTTTGAAGGAGGTATTCAAGTGGGAACACGAACTCCGAAATTCGCTGAATTCCGATTTACCACAGATCCATTGTGGGTTTCTCTTGATCCACGTGTCAGCACAATTAACGTAGTTCCAAGCAATCCCGTTCTTGAAAACGAAACAACAAAGCCAAAACTCACCGGAACAATTTCAAACGTATCTGACCGATATTCTGTGAGTGATATTATTGTCATCGCCATTGCGTACGACAGCGAGGACAATGCTGTTGCTGCTTCACAAACAACGGTTCCTGGACTAGCACCGGCGGGAAGCTCTGAAGTATTTTTCACTTGGCCGAATCCATTCAAAGGAGATGTTGTTCGAACAGAACTCATTCCACGATACGACGTATTTAATCTCAGCTTCAGATAATCATGTTTAATAAGTTTCTTACAACCTTTCACGAGACGGATTGGCTTTTGGCCGTTCTGACTCTTCCCATTGTTGGGGCAGGTATCATTGCCATGACGTCGTTTCAAGGCAACAACCAGCTGGCAACCAAACAGGGAATATGGCTCCTCGCTTCGCTCGTCGTATTTTTTATTGCATCACAATTTGACGTGCGAGTTCTCAAACGCACATCTGTGCTCGTCGGACTCTTTCTATTTTTCTCAGTGCTTTTCGTACTCGGAAATACGGCAAACGGAGCGCAAAGCTGGTTCTCATTCGGAGGATTTTCATTGCAACCATCTGACTTCATGAAGATCATTGTGATTCTCATGCTGGCAAAATATTTTTCCCGACGCCACGTAGAAATTGCCCACTTCAAACATATTGTTATTTCGGGCATGTACGCGCTCATCCCATTCGTCCTCGTTTTTCTCCAGCCAGACTTCGGAAGCGCAATGGTTATCTTTATGATCTGGTTCGGCATGTCGCTCGTTGCCGGTATTTCAAAAAGACATCTCTTGTTTCTCGGAATAGTGGGCGCAGTGGCCTTTGGTATCCTTTGGGTTTTTCTCTTCAAGCCATATCAAAAAGCGCGTATTATGAATTTCATCCATCCCTATGCCGATATACGCGGTAGCGGATATAACGCATACCAAGCAGGTATTGCAGTAGGTTCAGGTCAGCTCATGGGAAAAGGAATCGGATTCGGAACACAATCACGACTTCAATTCTTGCCGGAATATGAGACTGACTTTATCTTTGCAGCGTTCGCTGAAGAGTGGGGATTTGTCGGAGCGCTGTTACTTCTCATTGTCTACGGCGCACTGCTGTGGCGAATTTTAAACACAGCAATGTACGGAGGATCTAATTTCGAAATACTATTCGGTTCCGGCGTTGCGCTCTACTTCATGAGTCACATCATTATTAACATCGGTATGAATCTCAACATCATGCCCGTTACCGGAATCACCCTACCGTTCATGAGTTACGGAGGATCGCACTTAATGACAGAATTCCTCGCACTTGGTATCCTATCCTCGATGCGCAAGTATCGCCGCCACGCCCACCCAGATGATATGCGGCATGAATTTGTGGGGTACTAGCCGGTAGGCTAGTAGTCGCGCCCAGCGTGGTACTTTTAAAGTTCAGCGACCAAGGGCGTGTAGCCACAAAGTGTGGGAACAACTGAAATCATGTTTCAAACCAGCCACAAACTATAAAAATACCTGATATAATCACTAATACCATGTCCCAACCCCTTTTAGGTAAAACTGTCGTCTTACAAATGGAACGCGAATTGAAAGATTCGATTGCCGGTCTTTCGCATACCCTAACTGTAGGAATTGTCTACGTCGGAAACAACCCCGTCATCGAAAACTTCATCATGATGAAGCAGCGCTTCGCAGAAAAAATCGGAATCCATCTTATGGTATACCGATTACCAACTGATATCCGTACCGATGATTTACTCCAAGAAGTCCGAGCTATTTCAGATAAGCATCATGGATTAATTATTCAATTGCCGCTTCCAGCAACAATCAATACTGATGCAGTACTCGACGCCGTCCCATTACCAAAAGACATCGACATGCTTTCAATGTCAGCACGAGGATATATCGCCAACGGACACACTGAAGTGCTTCCAGCAGTTGCCGGAGCAATTCGAGAATTCATCGAGCGAACACCAATTGCGTTAGCAGGAAAAAAGATCGTCATTATCGGACAAGGAAAACTTGTCGGCGCTCCAGTCCGCGCATGGCTCAAATCAATCCATATTGATCCAGTCATTGTCGGACGCGAAACACAGGATCTCAAATCAGTGCTTGAAACCGCTGATGTTATTATCTCCGGTGCAGGATCGCCAGGACTCATAACCGCCGACATGGTTAAAGAAGGCGTGGTGCTCTTTGACGCCGGCACGAGCGAAGTAGAAGGAAAGATTGAAGGTGATATTGCAAAAGAAGCATACGAGAAGGCAAGCTATTACACGCCAACACCAGGAGGCATCGGCCCCGTTACTATTGCCTGCCTATTTAAGAACCTGCTCAAGCTGATGAGTTTGTAATATGAACGTTTCAATATTTTATTTTTTTTATAATCTCACGCAGGCTCATGGATGGCTTGCTCAAGTGGCATTATTTTTTTCAAATTACGCAGTGTATATATTGCCAATCGTCGTTGTAGGGTACGTCGTGCTCGTTGCAAATCGGCCGATCAAAAAAATACTCTACGCAGGAGTAGTCGTAGCGGCTGCCATGTTGCTCAGCGAATTACTGAAGCAACTCTTCTCTATACCGCGCCCGTTTATCACGCTTGATCTCACGCCGATTGCGACCGTTGCGAATTACTCGTTTCCATCAATTCACGCAACATATGCTGGAGCGATGTTTTTAGCCGTCTATTTTTTAATTTCCAAACGAAGCTGGTTTACTGTCGGCGTTGCGATTGTTTGTATTGCAATTGCAGTCTCTCGTGTGATGCTCGGTGTCCATTATCCAATTGATATTATTGTAGGTTTTGCGCTCGGCATGCTCTGTGCTTTTGCCGCACACAAAATGCTCGTTGAGACTGTATGACATTTTTTCACGCAATCATTTTTGGTATTGTTGAAGGTATTACGGAATTCTTACCAGTATCTTCAACTGCTCATATTGTGCTCGCTTCAAAATTCCTTGGTCTCGCAGAAACAGAATTTCTTAAATCATTCACGATCATTATTCAGCTCGGAGCAATCCTCGCTGTCTGTGCATTATTTTTCAAACTTGTCTGGGAGAAGAAAAAAGAATTAGTGCCGCGCGTGATTGCTGCGTTTATTCCAACTGCTATTGTTGGATTTGTTTTGTATAAGTTTATCAAAGGCTATTTGATAGGGAATATACTGATTTCAGGAATCGCTTTGGTTGCTGGAGGAATTATTTTTTTGGTGTTGGAATATTGGATTTTGCCAAGGCAGAAAAAGCCGGCGCTTTCCACATTTCCAACTATCGAGGAAAGCGCCGGCTTTGGCCTCGCTCAAGCAATCGCCGTCATCCCTGGCGTATCCCGTTCCGGCGCTCTCATTGTCTATGGCTTACTTCGTGGCTACTCGCGTGAGATCGTAATTACCTTCGCTTTCCTTTTGGCGGTGCCGACCATGCTTGCAGCAAGCGCATATGATCTCTATAAATCTTCAGCAGTCTTTACATCGTTCGAATGGCAGCTCCTCGCCGTCGGTTTCGTCGTTTCTTTTATTGTGGCGTACATCGTAAGCAAGTGGTTTATTCACTATATTTCAAAAAACACCTTCAAAGCCTTCGGTTGGTACCGAATTTTGATCGGAATTGCGGTCATTATTTGGGCATTGCAATAAAAAAGTGATTATTTCAGTTTTTTCTACACTTTGTGGCTGCACGCGCCTGGCTTAGAAAGCTTAAAAGTACCACGCGGCGCGCGGAGGTTGGCCTACCGGCCAACCTTGCGAAATAAGGTAAAACCCTATAGAATAAGCCCATTATTATTGGATTAATGAGTACTATTCTGTATGTGGAAGAAACGCGTTTTAGCGCTTGTAATACTGATCCTCGGAGTCGCCGTTGGCTATTTCGTGTTCGGATCTGAAGCCAAAGTTGCCGACAAGACTGTCGCAGCTCCAGCATTTTTTAGCAATTTCCCATTCCGACTCGGCCTCGACCTTTCAGGTGGAAGCCATTTGGAATACAAAGCTGATGTATCAAAAGTCGCAGCAGGGGAAGTGAACGAAGCGATGTCTTCACTTCGCGACGTTATCGAACGACGCGTGAACTTGTTCGGCGTATCTGAACCATTGGTTCAGGTGCAGCACGGAAACTTTGCAACACAGGGAGAAGAAAAACTTCTCGTTGATTTGCCAGGTATCACTGACACCAACAAGGCGATCGCTATGATCGGACAGACACCATTGCTTGAATTTAAAACTGCAGATCCAAATCCAAAGCCTCAGACATTGAACGTCAATCCAGATGGAACAGTTAGCGCTGCAGATCTCGATCTCGGTGGTAGCTGGATTAACACTGAACTTACCGGACGCAATCTCTCAAAGGCATTGCTTGTTTTTGATCCAACAACTGGATCACCGACAATCTCTCTCGTTTTTGACGCAGAAGGCGCAAAAATGTTTGCTGCAATTACAAAAGCAAACATCGGCAAGCAGGTTGCAATCTTCCTCGACGGAGCACCAATCTCAGCTCCAGTTGTGCAGGCAGAAATCATCGGTGGCGAAGCTCAGATTACTGGAAACTTTACACCGACAGAAGCGAAGCAGCTCGTTGGTCGCTTGAACTCAGGTGCACTTCCAGTTCCAATCTCACTCGTCTCAACACAGACTATTGGTCCATCACTTGGAGCACAGGCAGTTCACGCAGGTATTTTTGCTGGGATCATTGGATTCCTCGCTATCGCAGCGTTCCTCCTTTTCTGGTACCGATTCCCAGGATTCCTTGCAATCCTCGCACTTGCAATATATGTAGCGATCACACTTCTTCTCTACAAACTCATTCCAGTAACACTTACAGCAGCAGGTATCGCCGGATTCATTATTTCCATCGGTATTGCCGTTGACGCGAACGTCCTCATCTTTGAACGAATCAAGGAAGAAATCGGCGCTGGTCACAGCATTGCTGACGCAGTTCGCGAAGGTTTCTCACGTGCATGGCTCTCGATCCGAGACTCAAACATCTCAACACTCATCACTGCTTTTATTCTCTTCTGGTTCGGTACATCACTCATCAAGGGATTTGCACTTACGCTCATGCTCGGTGTTATCGTCTCAATGATTTCAGCACTTGGTGTTACTCGCGTTTTTCTTCTTGCAGTCGGAGTTGAAAAATCAAACAAGTTTACTCGCTTCCTTTTTGGCTCAGGTTTCTCAAATGCCAAGAATTCTGGCGCAGCTAAATAGTTTGTCCTTACTACTCTAACGATACAATTATGTTCATCATTAAACACAAGAAAATATTCCTCTCGATTTCAGCTTTCTTGCTCATCGCATCGATCGTTTCAATCGCTACATTTGGACTCAAGCTCGGCATTGATTTCAAAGGAGGAGCTCTCATGGAAGTCTCATACACTGGCGAACGTCCAGCACTTGAAACTGCTGTTGATGCAATTCACGAAGTAAAAATCGGCGAAACTGTCGTTCAGGAAAGCGGGGACAAAGACCTCATCGTCAAGTCACGCGATCTTACTGAAGCAGAACGCACAACACTTTCAAAAGCTCTCACCATCGAAGGAAAATATCCACTTACAGAAAAGACATTTACTTCAATCGGTCCATCAGTGGGAACTGAGCTTGCTCGAAAGGCTATCATCTCAATTATCCTCGTTGCGTTGGCAATCATCGCATTCATCGCTTTCGCATTCCGACATGTGTCACGACCAGTTTCTTCATGGAAGTACGGCTTGATTGCAGTTGTTACGCTTACACACGACATCCTCATCCCATCCGGCGTATTTGCACTCCTTGGTCATTTCCATGGCGCGGAAGTAGATTCGTTGTTCGTTGTTGCGCTCCTTACAATTCTCGGTCTTTCAGTTTCTGACACGATCGTCGTGTTCGACCGAATCCGCGAAAACTTGCGAAACACAAACAACGAAACATTTGGCGAAACAGTAGGAAAGAGCTTGAGTCAGACATTTACTCGCTCGATCAACACTTCACTCACCGTTATTATCGCACTCTTGGCCCTCTACTTCTTCGGACCAGATGCGACAAGAAACTTCTCTCTTGTTCTCGTAGTTGGTATGTTCTTCGGAACCTACTCATCAATCTTCGTTGCTTCGCCAATCCTCGTTCTCGTAGGAAACGCTCAGCTCCGAAAAGAAGCAAAACACAAGAAGAAATAAAGGTTTTCGCTGTTCAAAATCCTCCGATACTCGGGGGATTTTGTGTTTCTGGTTACTGTTGTATACTTATCCCATATGAACACAAAAGAAAAAATAATCTTGG
>DALYCO010000018.1:8510-10604 GCA_031973655.1 Minisyncoccota bacterium
CGCTTCAACAGGAGTAATTTCGTTTAAGAGCAAGGATTCAGGTAGTGTCTTTCAGAAAATGGCAGAAGCAAATGCTGCAGTCACTTCAAGCCATGTTGACCTCACCGTCAAAGGAAGCTTTTCAGGTGAGAGTGCTGCTGACGCGACAAACTTTACTGCGCAGATGAGCGGAGTAGCAGGGAAAACTGAAACATCACAGAGTGCAGATTTGCATTTCGCAGTTACCGGTAGTGGTGCTGGAAGTGAAGAACTTTCAGTCGAAGGTGATTTCCGATTGCTCGATCGCATGCTCTATCTCCGAACAACAAAACTTCCACCAATTCCATTTATCGATCCATCGATGGTTATGAATAAGTGGTTTTCGATTGACCCAATTTCAATGTACAAGGAATTCGGCAATGCTGAACAGGCAGCTGATCTTGAGCAAGCTCTCTCAGCAAGCTCAAAGATGCCTCCAGAATTCACTGCAAAGTCATATTCTCTCGCAGTACAGGAAGGTGTTGTTTCAAAAATCAGTCCTAAAGGTAATGAAATTATTTCAGGTGTCGCTACACAGAAATACGAACTCACCGTCAATCCAGAAAAAATCCCAGCGTACATGGTGAAATACACAGAATTGTACAATACCTATGCAAAAGATGCCGGTGTTGATCCACTTTCAGTACAAGCGTATGACGAAGAGGATTTGAAAGTCTTTAAAACAATGCAGTTCAGCCCAGTTGCTGTTTGGATAGGCAAGGCAGACAGCCTTCCATACAAAGCTCTCTTTACTATTACCATTCAAGATGATGGTTCAGAATCTGTAAGTGGGGAAGCAATGTCAGGAACTATTTCATTTGATGCTGTAATGAGCGATTACAACAAGGTTGTACAGGTTGAAAAACCTTCGCCAGTTACTCCAATAATGGAACTATTTCAGTCACTCATGGGCGGAATGTAAACGATACTTTTACCTTGAAAAACACCCCTATATGAGGGGTGTTTTCTTTTGGGTAAGGGTGCTATACTTTCCACATACCAGATTAAATATAAGCAATACACATGACCATTCTCTACATCATTATCGCAGTTGTTGTCCTCGCTATCCTGTATGTTATCGTTTCATACAATGGATTTGTGACACTCGTTAACCGCGCAAAAGAAGCGGCTTCAGATATCGAAGTTCAGCTCAAGCGACGATACGATCTTATCCCAAACCTCGTGAATACCGTCAAAGGCTACGCATCTCATGAAGCCGGCACACTTGAAAAAGTGATCGCAGCTCGAAATACTGCAATGCAGGCAATGAGCGGCAACGCATCAATGCACGACAAGGCAGAAGCTGAGAACATGCTTACTGGAGCATTGAAGTCAATCTTCGCTCTTTCAGAAGCGTATCCAGACCTCAAGGCAAATGCAAACTTCTTGGAACTCCAGCGTGAAATTACAGACACTGAAGACAAGGTTCAGGCTTCACGACGATTCTATAACGCTAACGTTCGTGATTTGAATATTGCCCTTGAGCATTTCCCAGGAAATGTTATCGCTGGCATGTTTAAATTCGCAAAGATGGAACTCTTTGATCTCGATGACAATGACGCAGCTCAGAAACCAGTAGAAGTAAAGTTCTAATTAGTAATAGAAATTAATTACTATATGTATCCATACTATAATGCAGGTTCAAGTTTTGTCTGGCTCATTTTTATGGTCCTCATGGTTTATTCCCATGTCCGCATTTTTCAGAAAGCGAATCATGCATGGTGGGAAGCAATTATTCCAATTTACTCAACGTATGTTCTTATCAAGATCACAGGTAAGCCAGGATGGTGGATCATTCTTTTGTTTGTGCCGATCGTAAACATTGTTATTTACATCATTGTTACGCACCAACTTTCAGTTAAGTTTGGACACGGCGGAGCGTTCACACTTGGATTGCTCTTCCTACCATTCATCTTCTATCCGATACTTGGATTAGGGGACAGCGTCTATATGCCTGAGCGAGCAGCTGCAACAACACCAGCGCTCTAATAGTCACATACTCAATTACAGAAATAAATCAAAAATCCCTCGACTGTGAGGGATTTTTGATTGTGATATACTAGTTTCTATGGCAAC
>DALYCO010000019.1:0-4756 GCA_031973655.1 Minisyncoccota bacterium
ACAGGCTTTGGATCAACAGGAATGGGTAAATTCTTGGCACGACAAAGCGTTAAAGCAACGGAAACAGGAAAGAAAGCTTCATTCGATGTTCGAAACACCGGTATTGCTAACAGTCTATCTAAAGCAACTGGCGTAGACATGAACGTAGGAGCAAAGGTTCCACTTTTGAGCACTGCGCTCGGCAGCTTTAGTACAGAAAACACAGCTGGTGGATTCGAAGGTAAAGTTGCCCGCCAAGCTGAAAAAGACAGAAAGTTTACAGACATGCTTGGTTACAACCAGAAGGAACATGCTGATGTAGGAAAGACTATAGAGAAACGAGAAGAAGATATGTCAAAACAAGAAGATCTTCTCGAAGCTCTTCGTGGCGTAGCAGCACAAGCAAAAGCAGCTGGACCCGGAGCTGTTACTGGTACATATACAGATCCTGTAACTGGATTACCGAAGTCCGGCCAAACACAGCAGCAGCTTCAGCTTGATATTACCAAGGCTCAGGACGCACTTCGAATTATGAAAAAAGGCGGGGACGATAAAAATCCTGCTCATGTTTGGTCTGCGGCAGATGCTGCCCCTGGTTCAACTGCGGTGAAGGCAGATGGCACAAAAGTTACTAGTGCAGATGTTGGAAAACTTAAGACGGATTATGTTGGTATTGAAAAACTCAAGAAGGCACAAGAAAACATCAAAACGGCTCGCGCGAAGGAATATTATAATGATCGGATTATGAAGAGTGGTGCCGAAGTTCACGACCCTGCGAAACGTGATGCACTTGGTAATATCACCAAACTTGCTCATGCCGACAATACCAAGGTAGACCTGAAGAGATATTTTGGAAATATTGCTAAGGATTTTGCATCAGCTGGATTACCAGCAATTGCAGCAGGAGCATTGGTTGCTGGACCAATTGGTGCACTTGCAGGAGCTGGTTTCGGTTTAGCGAGAGGATTGCGTTCAGCAGCAGAAGGAATGGGCCAAATGAGACACGAAGTGGCACACTTGGCATCCGATACGAGTCATGCAATACACAAAGGAACAAGCTCTTACAAATCACCAGCTTCTGGTTTTACAGACATGTTTAAGGGCCTAGGATCTTCAGGCGGTGGCGGTGATCACGGTGGTGGACATGACAGCCATGGAGGAGGACACGATGATCATGGAGGCGGGGGAGGACATCATTAATAGCTATGCTACACTATAAGTAGACAAAAAATATTATGGATAAAGATACTAACAACTACGATGCTATGGAAGCCGAGCTCAAAACACGCTTTGGTCTTTTGCCAAAGGAAATTCAGGATGTCATTACCTCAAGCGACTACCAAACAAAGTTGTTCGAGCTATCAAAAAAATACAAGCTAACGTACGAGCAGCTCGGCGTACTTGAATTCCACACAACCCTTACACTCCTCGGTGCGCTCCCTCCTGGCGACTATGAAAAAACTGTCACTAACGATCTAAATAAAAAAACTGAAGAGGTCACGCCAATTATTGAAGAAATAAAAGAACAAATTTTTAAACCTATTCGTACAGCAATGATGAATCTCTATGCGGCACCAGCCGAAGATTCTGATGAAGCTGAAAACACATTTGAAAAGTCAGGCGTATCAATCGAAAACCAACCTCTCAAAACAACTCCTTCAGTGAGCGTTTCCGAAAATCGAGACTCAATGCTCGCAAGCATCGAAAACCCTGCTCCTTCAGCTCCTCGCGTATTAAACGAAATCAAGCAAGCTCCTGCTTCATCAATGCCGCTCAGCAAATCAGCATCAGCAAGTATTCCTGTTCCACGAGCTCCATACGCAGGAGGTGCTCCAACAATGGATGCAGTTAAACAGCCAATCCCAATGCAAGCAAAACCATCAGGGGATATACTTGCAGGAAAACTTGGTGGAACATTCTCAGTTCCAGCAAAAGAAACAGATCACTCGATTAAGAATGTTGGAACTGCTCCAGCGCCTAAAGCAGGAGGAGATTCATACAGAGAACCAATAGAATAAATATAGTGCGCGAAAAATCAGGGACAACCCTGATTTTTCTTTTACGAACTGCTATACTATATACATGCAATTCCAAGTTCCTCAATTTATCGATGTGGAGGACAAAATCTTTGGACCATTCACGTTCAAGCAATTTATCTATCTCATCGGAGGTGCCGGTGCGTCTTTTGCGTTGTTCAAACTTCTTCCGATCTACTTTTCAATACCACTCATCATTCCCATTGTCGCTCTTGCCCTCGCTCTTACCTTTTTTAAAGTAAATAATCGTCCTTTTATTGCCATCATGGAATCTGCAGTAAATTACTACATCGGCGCAAAGCTGTATATCTGGAAACAGAAACTCGCTTCCAAAAAGAAGGAAGAAGTTAAAAAAGAAGACGACGGGCTATCCAACTTTAACTACGTACCAAAACTTTCCAATTCCAAACTCAAAGACCTTTCCTGGAGCTTGGATGTGCTTGATATGGAGAAAAAGAAGAAAAACGAGCAGCAGCGATAAATACCAACAAGATCCGTGCTTAAACCCGAAAGGGAATGTGATATACTATTTACCAGATGGCACTCAACGCAAAAGCAACTCAAGAGTTCGTTCCTATCAAGGAAGTTCGTGATGGTATCATCATATTGAATGATGGTAGCATGCGTGCTCTTTTGCTTGCTTCTTCTGTTAACCTCTCACTCAAATCAGCTGATGAACAGCAGGGAACAATTATGCAGTTCCAGAACTTCCTAAACTCTCTCGACTTTTCAGTGCAGATTGTCGTCCAGTCACGACGCCTCGATATCCGACCGTACATCGTTCTCCTTGAAGGCCGCATGAAAGAACAGCTTGAACCGTTGCTGAAAATCCAGACACGCGAATACATCAACTTCATCCGAAGCTTTACTGAAGAAGTGGCCATCATGACAAAGACGTTTATTGTTGTCGTACCATACACATCCTCATCATTGAGCGGTGGTACTATCAATAAAGCATTGTTCGGCGGAAACAAAGCGCCAAGCCAGGGAGCAAAGAGTGATGCTTTAATCAGCTTCGAAGAACACCGTACTCAGCTCGATCAGCGCATTGGCGTTGTGCAGCAAGGGCTTACGCGTGTGGGAGTACGTTCAGTTCAAGTAGGAACAGAAGAAGCGATTGAACTGTATTACAAAGTCTTCAACCCAGGCGAAATATCAACATCAATTAAGATGCAGCAATAATATGGGATTCCTCGATTCATTATTTGGAAAAAAGAAGGACGGCATGACGCAGACAGCAAGCGGCATCATGCCTGTTTTGCCGTCTGAAATTTACGAGGCTGCTACGCTTGAATTCCGAGACATCATTGCTCCTTCAGCGCTCAAAATCGAACCAAAGGAAATCAACCTCGGTGACAAAGTAGCTCGCACTTTCTTTGTTATTTCATACCCACGATTCCTTACCGACAACTGGTTTTCTCCCGTCATCAACCTCGACAAGATTTTTGACGTTTCTATTTTCATACACCCAATCGAAACAGAAAAAATTCTTCGCGACTTCCAGAAAAAAGTTGCCGAAGTACAAAGCCAGATCAATGTGCGTGAAGGGAAGGGCTTGGTGCGCGATCCGATGCTTGATACTGCGGTAAATGACTTGGAAAATCTTCGAAACAGTCTGATGCAGGCACAGCAAAAAATGTTTGATGTCGGACTCTACATCACTATTTATGCAGACAACGAACAGGAACTCTTCAAAGCAGAGAACGAGATCAAGTCTATTCTTGAATCCAAATTGGTATACCTCAAACCAGCGTTATTCCAGCAGGAAGAAGGCTTTAAAAGCGTTATTCCTATTGGAAATGACATGCTTGGCGTTCACCAGAAGCTTAATTCTGAGCCTCTTTCAAGCTTATTCCCATTCGTTTCATTCGACCTTACTTCAGACCGAGGAATTCTCTACGGCGTAAATCGCCACAACTCAGGATTGATTATCTTTGACCGCTTCTCTCTCGAAAACTACAACTCAGTAACTATCGCAACATCCGGATCTGGAAAATCGTTCACGACAAAATTGGAAATTCTCCGAACACTCATGTTTGATACTGACGTCATTGTCATCGACCCTGAGCGAGAATACGAATACCTTGCTGAGGCTGTTGGTGGACGTTATTTTAATATTTCACTTTCATCAGATCACCACATCAATCCATTCGATCTTCCAGTTGCGACAGCTGATGAGACAACTGCTGACGTCATCCGCAAAAACGTTATCGAGCTTGTTGGATTGTTCCGCATCATGCTCGGGGGACTCACTCCAGAAGAAGACGCTATCGTTGACCGTGCTATCACTGAAACATACGCGCTGAAAGATATCACTCCTGATACTGACCTTACCAACGCTGAACCGCCACTCCTCTCGGACTTCGAAATGGTGGTTGCTGGAATGGAAGGATCTGAATCCCTTCTCCAACGCCTCCAGAAATTTACCAAAGGTTCATGGTCAACATTCTTGAACCAGCCAACAAACGTTGATATCAACCGACGCTTGGTTGTCTTCTCAATCCGAGACATGGAAGAAGACTTGAAACCTGTAGCGATGTATATCGTTACACACCACATTTGGACTGCTGTCCGAAAGACACTCAAGAAACGACTCTTGGTGGTGGACGAGGCGTGGATCATGATGAAGTCGGAAGACACTGCTTCGTTCTTGTTCGGTATTGCAAAACGTGGACGAAAATACTATCTCGGACTTGCAACCATCACACAGAACATCGACGACTTTATGAAAAGCCCGTATG
>DALYCO010000019.1:4772-10498 GCA_031973655.1 Minisyncoccota bacterium
TCTCCTCCTTGAATCTGGGGTGGGTGAGGGTATATTCTTTGCCGGACTCAAGCACGTAGCTATTAAAGTTATTGCTTCCTATACCGAAGAACAGATTGTTACCTCAGATCCAAGCCAAATTCTTGCCATTCAAAAGGCTAAGCGTGATCTCGAACACTCCGAAGGAAAGTAGCCGCCATTGTTCTCGCTTGAAATCCCCGAAAAAGGGTTCTCTATTTATTCTATTCACGCTATAATAGTTGAGTGAATTACACTCGCAGGTACGTGGCAATCATGATTGGTTTGCTCCTAGTAGGAGGAGCTTTTTTGCCGCTTACTTCACAGGCTCAATCAACACCTCAGGAAGCTGCCCAGATCAATACTAACGACATCGCTTTTACCGCAGTACCCGAAGTTCCTGGCCCTTTTCAAAACGTAACAATCACTGCTGAAAGCTACCTCACTAATGTCAGCCGTGCGTATTTCGTATGGAAAGTTGACGGAAAAACAGTACTTTCACAGACAGGAGCATACAGATTCACCTTTAGCACAAAAGACATTGGCGAACGTACTACGGTTTCGCTCATGATCCTTCTTGTCAGCGGGGAAACAATTCAGAAAAATTTCGTATTCAATCCTGCGGAAATCAATATTGTTTGGGAAGGAGCTGATTCATATGTCCCTCCATTTTACCGCGGACGTGCACTTCCAAGTTCAGAAGGCATCATTCGCGTTCTTGCTATTCCACAGATTAATAACGGGGCGGGAACACTGGACGGCAGCAAGTACGTATTCCGCTGGAAGAAAAATGACAGCGTTCTTTCAAACAATTCCGGCTACAATAAAAATGTACTGCTCTTCGCACAGGACTACTTGAACCCAAACGAGACAATCGAAGTTACCGGACAGGACAACCTTTCTGGATCAACCGCTTTAGGGACAGCAACGATTTCAGTATTTGATCCTAAAATTCTTATGTACGTCCGTGACCCAATCAATGGCATCGACTGGAATCATGAAATTGGGAATTCATACGATGTCACAACTGTAGAAAAAACCATCCTCGCTATTCCATATTTCTTCACACCGTTCAATCCAATCTCGAATCAGTTGAAATATGAATGGACAATTAATGGTGACGAGGTACGAACCCCACTTTCTCCGAATATGCTTACACTGAAAAGCGGGACAACGAAGGGAATTTCAAACCTTAAGCTCCGTATCGAAAACACCGTTAAATTATTCCTTGATGCTGAAAAAAGCCTTACCATTAACTTGAAATAAGTATGAAAAAAATTGCTTCATCCATTACTCTCGCCGCATTCGGAATTATGCTAGCCGCAGTTTTGGCTGTAGGCACAATCTTCCCAAGTGTTACTCAGGCCCAGCTTACTCCTCCGGTAGACAATTCAAACTGTACCGAAACAGGGAGTGGGCAATACTGCCTTCTTGAACCGCTTCCAATCGGGGGCACAAACGTATACGACAAGTACGATCCGAAGGTTACCAGCGCTGCGGACTACATAAACCTTGCTATCAAGATTTTCATCAGCATTATTGGGGCACTGGGTGTAATTATGATCGTTCTTGGTGGCGTACAATACATGACCACCGATGCTATCTCAAAGAAAGAAGGTGGCAAGGAAATGATAAGTAATGCTATTTTCGGACTCATCCTCGCTTTGGTTTCATGGCTGCTATTAAACACTATCAATCCTCACTTGATTGAGATTCGCTTAGAGCCTCCAAAAGGTGTAGCAATCGTTACTACTGGATTAGAAGATCTTCCAGCTCCATATGTAGCAAAAAATGCCATGATAAACGGCACAAGTGTTAACATTAGCTCCAATTGTTCTCAAACTAGTATTGATGCTGCTGCTCAAGACGGAGTTGCTTTGAGTAAAGACCAGCCGTGGGGAACAGTAGCGAAGATCAAAGCTAATGACGATGAGTACCGCACCAAACTTGCTGCTATCGGCGTAACGGTAAACGCAGCTAATTGCCCAACAGTAGGTGCGTCAGGCTGCACAAGTGTCTATAAACTTGGCAATAATACAGTTAACTCACTTGATATATTCCGAAAAAAAGTGTGTCAGAACGTTTCGACACAAGGAACATGTACAATCCAACTCAGCGGCGGAACAGAATGTTGGCTTCATAGCACCCACGAAATCGGAAGTGGTAAGGTTGATCTAAATTTTACCTCTGCCCAGCTTAATGCTTTCATTAATTCAAAGAAAAGCTCGGTGGTTTGTGTTCCTTGGTGGAGCAGTAATCCTCTAGATGGATGTCCTGCCGGAAAAGCAGGAAGCTATAACATTGATGGAACAACCGTGGTCAGAGAAGCAAGTCACTATCATATTTCGAATTGGGGACAATAATCTATGTCAAAAAAATCATTTACCATTCTCATAATTATCGCAGCCATTATAGGAATATTGGTACTCTTCTTTTTCCTTTATAAAAATGCTCAGAAAAATAATCAGGGCGCTCCGGTAACATTGAAAGACCTTTTCCCATTCGGACAGGGTACTGGGGTGACACCGCCACCTGATGGAACAGGTACGGGGACTGGAACAGGTACCGGCACAACTCCTCCTCCAACAGGACCAGCTCCTCGATTGCGCAAAGTTTCTACCAGTCCTGTAACTGGCTATACAACACTTCAGAAGCAAGTTCCGGTAGATCCAAATGCTATTCCAGCACCAAAACAAGTAACAGTCACTTCAAGCTATACCTTTTCAAAGACACTTAAAACCGGTGCTACTGGCGCAGACGTAACAGAACTTCAGAAATTCCTCAACCAGTGTCCTCAGACGCAAATAGCGGCCACTGGGGCTGGTTCACCAGGCAAAGAGGGCACGACATACGGTCCAGCAACGGTAAAGGCAGTCACCGCTTTCCAAGAAATGTTCTCGTCGGAAATTCTCGCTCCTCAGAACCTCACAAAAGGAAGTGGTGCCGTGGACGAGGCAACACTTAAAAAAATTCAAGCTGGATTTATCTGCACCTATCCAATAGAAACACCGGAAACAATCCTCAAAGATGTCGTTCGTTATGTAGTTCAAGGCAGTAGCAATATTTTCGATGCTTTCGCAGACACGCTTGAAACACGCCGTTTGTCTGACACAACAATTCCTCGCGTACATGAAGCTTTCTTTGCGAACCAAGGTAAAACCGTATTCCTTCGATCACTCCAAGCAGACAACCAAACGATCGACACCTTCATCGGGAAAATCACCGAACCAATAGTGGGAGGGGATTCATTGCCTGAACTTTCGGTTCAATCAATGCCTAAAAATATTAAAGACCTTTCGATCTCTCCTGATGGGCAGCAGATACTGTTCCTTCTTCAGTCCGGAGAAAACCTTGTTGGTTTTACTACCGATCTTGAAGGAAGAAATCAAAAGAAAGTATTTTCATCACCATTTTCCGGCTGGCTTTCACAATGGACAATCCAAACAAAACTTATTTTCACTATTAAAGCGACAGGATACGCGACAGGGTACGCATACAGTACTGACCTCGCAAAAGGAGACTTCACAAAAATCGCAGGACCAATAACCGCACTGACAACCCTCGCAAGCCCAGATGGCAAATACTTGTTGTTGAGCCGCAATACTCAAACGGGACCGATGCTTGCAATCATGGATATGGCAACAAAAAACATGAGAAATCTCGGAATCCAAACACTTCCTGAGAAATGTGTTTGGTCTAAAAGCAGCTTGAGCATCTACTGTGCAGTACCGACAGTGATTCCTGCAGGAAAGGTATATCCTGATGCATGGTATCAGGGAACAGTGGGCTTTACGGACTCATTCTGGCTCATCGATGCGACAGGTGTATACAACAATCAAATGTTGTTCAGCCCTCTTCCTGAAGGAGGAGAGCTCACTGACGGAGTTCGACTCTATGTTGATGCGACAAATAAATACCTTTATTTCATGAACAGAGATACTCAAATACTTTGGCAATATGATCTTTCTCCAACAGTAGAAGTAGTAATTTAAATCTAGTAATCAAAAACCCCTCTGGAATTCCAGAGGGGTTTTTGATTACTAGATTGTGTTTTCGTTACCAATATATTTAATGACAACTCTTCGTTTGTTTCCTTCACCGATTGATTCTGTTTTGAGATCGGTCATTGTAGAGAGGAATTCGTGGACGATGCGGCGCTCGAATGGAGTCATTGGATCAACTTCAATGCTTGATTTAAAGAATCTCGCGCGTTCAGCCATCATGTGGGCAACGGCTTTAATAGCATCTACCTTCTTTTTCTGGAAGCCGTTAATGTCAACGATAACATTAACCGCACTCTTATGATCTTCTCCCAATCCCATGCTCTTTTCTACAATTTTTCGAACGAGATGATTGATTGCGGCAAGTGTTTCGCCGTTCTTGCCGGTCAGTAATCTACCATCGGCAACCGAGATACCGCACCACATCGTTTTTGTATCCTCGTCATATGAAAAGGAAACTTCTCCGGAATGAACACCGGTTTCCTTAAAGAATTCTGTAACGAGTTTTTCGATCTGTGCGTTTTGCATAAGGTTTATGAAACAACGATATGGATAGGATTAAGCTTTTTTCGGATGTAGTATTCCTGAATAGCACCAATCACGTTGCTAGTAATCCAGTAGAGGGCAACTGCACCTGAGAGTTTTGTTCCGATAAAGATAATCATGATCGGAAGGATGTATTGCATCTGAGTCTGCATCATTCGTGTCATGTTTGCGCCCATATCTGTTCCAGTTGGCTTTGGGCCAGAGAATGAAACTTTCATTTGAGCAAACTGAGAAAGACCGGCGAGAACTGCGAGTACTATGCTTGGCTTCGTGATATCAAGCAATCCGAAGAATGTAGTATTGAGCACTCCTGGATCTTTTACGAATGAATACAAGAGGGAAGTATCTGAGAAGCCCCCGAGGAACACGTAGTAAAGAGCGAAGATAATTGGAAGCTGGATCAACATGACGAGACAACCAGAGAATGGGCTTGTCTTCTGTTCTTTGTAGAGCTCCATGGTGCGCTTTGCCTGTTCCTGTTTGTCAGGATATTCCTTCTTGATCCGATCAAGGTCTGGCTGCATGCGGGCAATAGCTGTCTGACTTTCAATAGATTTCTTAGTAAGTGGATAGAGGACAATCTTGATCAAAATAGTAAGGAGAATAATAGCAAGACCAACATCCTTTGCTGGCATAAGGTTTGTTATGAAGATAAGAAGATTGTAGAGGGGCTGATAGAGAGCGACGTTCCAAATGTATTGCATGGAGCCATTGTACCTGAAATAGGGGTATTTTCAAAGAATAAGTTGCCCCTTGCATTTATTGCCAAAATGTTCTATTATGCTCTCCATGTCATTCACGTATCAGCCAAAAAAGAAAAAGCGCGCAACAACGCACGGATTCCTCGTCCGAAAGGCAACTACTGCCGGCAAGAAAGTTGTAGCTCGACGCCGCCGAAAAGGACGTGCGAAACTCACTGTTTAATCATAAAACCTATGCTTCCAAAACAAAAAAGGCTTTCTGGCCGAGACATCACCCAGCTATTCAAAGGTGGTAAGACGACCGGAACGCCTTTTTTTGTTGCCAGATATGCAAAAGAAGAGGGTAATCTCGTTAGATGCTCGGTAATTGCCCCAAAAACCATTGCAAAAACAGCAGTTTTACGGAATTCTCTCCGTCGAAAGTGGTACGCTTCAGTTGATCATGCCCTTAAAACAACAGCTCCTGTCCCTGGAATCTATG
>DALYCO010000020.1:0-5997 GCA_031973655.1 Minisyncoccota bacterium
GGAGATCCTGGACATCAGAACCATGAGGATCAATGAAACAAACACCATCGCCGTTTTTGATATCCTGAATAATCATGTTCTTCAAGAACACGGTTTTACCAGTACCAGTTTGTCCGATAACATACGTGTGGCGGACGCGGTCTTCACGAGCCATATAGACATCCTGATATTGCCCACGGTACTCGTTCTGTCCGAGAAGGATTCCCTGTGGCTTCATTTCCATTGGAATTGGAGCAGTTGCTGCCTTTGCTTGTTTGAGTTGTGGAGTTCCAGTGACGCCTATTGGGAAATGGAAAACTGAGGCAAGCTCTTTGAGATTGAGAGGCAAAAGTTCTTCTTCACGCATTTGGCGATATGAATAGTCACGGAAAAACTGGTCAGCATCTCGCTCATCAGTACGATGCCATTCGATGCGGTTAGCCATTGGCTCGTTGAATTGGTTGAACGCAGATTCGATTTCTCGAACAATGTCCTTGGAACGTTCTTTCGTTGCACCCGAAGCTACAATACGAATACCGGTATATACGATAGTACTCTTGAGCTTATTCTGTATATTTTCAATATCTTTCTGATTAGCTTCTTTTTTTTCTTTGTCGCTTTCACTTCCAGCAAACATATCCTTAACTAAAAAGAATGTCTGTCGTGCAACTGAATGCATCTGCTTAACCGCTTCTCGGGCGCGGATTTTTTCATCCTTTACACGGTGCAGTACATGAGAAAATTCTTTTACAAGCTTTTCACCCGCTGGCACCACAATGAATTGCAAAGATGCACCCTCACCAGTTGCCTTGAGTTTTGAAAATGCATTTACGATAGCTCCCATTGGGTCATGCTCAATATTTTCGTGCGTCTTGATCGGATATACTTCTGTCTCCCCTAAGTGCGCATATGAACCAACGGCGTAACCATCTTCGGTAAATATATTGTAGTCATCTGTTACTTCGCGAAGTTTTGCATCTTGGTAAAATCCAAGAATCTGTTTTTCAAAAAGATCTACTTTGTCAGTAGGAATTGCAGCATAAAACATCACATGGTTTCCATGGTTTGAAATAGCAATTTCCAATGTGTAATAGCGGCGTGATGAATTTCCTGTTCCGCCGACATTCATCATGCCTGCGTAAAACTGTTCCATTGCTTGGATGAATTCCTTGTAGCCTTTGGCATGATCCTTGTCCTCTTCAGGAAGGGTGATTTCAAAAAGCTTCATGTCTATTCCCTTCCACATTGGATTGGTTTCTGTTAATCCTGGCACGCCATGCGTTGCGTGCAGATACTGAACGAGGAATCTATGGAAATCATTGTCTACGTGTGGGCTCTGTAAGCCAGCGACGACATCCATTGCTGTCTTAATACCCTGGTCCATAAGAATACCGAGGAGTTCTTCCATTTTTCGGTCGTGTGTTTCTGGTTTGAGTTTAAGTACAAGTTCTTCTACTTTGTGCTCGGGCATAACGCGAGCTTCATGCAGAATGTCTTTTGCATCGGCAACCTTATAGGCTTCAATCACTTCCTGAGTTACTTGCACTTTTTCTGCTTCCCCTCCTGTTCCGCCTTCGATCTGCTTTTCTCGCTCAGCGATCTTTGAACGCAAAAAAGCAATCTCTTCTTCGGGAGATTTGAACTTCGGTGATGCTCCTAATTGCAGTCCTTCCATGTGCTTTTATTATACTGTACTCAGGGGAGAACTACAAAACAGCGGGGGCGCCTTCGGCGCCCCCGCTGTTTTGTATGTATCTAATCTACAATAGTTAAAATTTCCGGTTCGCCTTCTGTGATAAGTATTGTGTGTTCAAAGTGAGCACTTCGTGAACCATCTTCAGTCTTCACCGTCCAGCCGTCTCGGGCAACAACGGTATAGTCTTCGCCTATGTTAAGCATTGGCTCAATAGCGATAACCATACCTGGTTTAAGGAGTTCGCCTTTGCCTGCTTTGCCATAGTTTGGGATATAGGGATCTTCATGGATAGCTCGGCCAACACCATGACCTGATAAATCGCGAACGATTCCATAACCGAGAGGCTTTACGAATTGCTCGATTGCAAAACCAATGTCTCCAACACGATTGCCGCCCTTTGCAGCTGCAATACCAACCATCAATGCTTCTTTTGTCTTATATAAAAGTTCCTGATCTTTTTTTGAAATCTTTCCAACGGGAACAGTAATCGCATGATCTGTAAAAAGACCATTGTGTTTTATTCCAAGATCCAAAGAAACAATATCTCCTTCTTTCAAAAAAACATTGTCTTTAGGAATGCCGTGAACAATTTCATTATTAATTGAAGTTATAAGTGAAGTAGGAAATGCACTCATATGGAGGGCAGGCTTGTAGTTCTTGAATGCTGGCTCGTCTCCCCCGTCTCGGATCAATCCTTCGGCAATAGTATCGAGCTCCAATGTTGAAATACCAGGTCGCACATGTGTCGCGACTTCAGCCAAAATCCGCGCGAGACGCTTACCGCCCTCGCGAAGGATTTCGATTTCTTCTGCTGTTTTGATAATAACTGCCATAGATAGTTTATTTAATAGTTGTTCCTTTGAATTCCTTTCCATCCAAATAGTTCTGAAGGTTTGCGAGGTCAGCACCGTTCATGATTGCCACCTCTATTCCTGCCTCTTCTGCTGCTTTTGAAGCAACTGGATCAAACGGAGTTGAGAGTCCTGGCTTCCATTCGCTTGGAATATATGAGCGATATTCTGCCCAGCTGACATTTTCTAATTTCTTTGCATCAGGATTCTTTCGCGGATCGCTATCGTAAGCATAATCAATGTTTGAAAGATTAATGGCACGCTTAGCGCCAGTCTTTACTGCAAATCGAATTGCCCCAAGATCGGTACTTTTCCCTGGATTAACTGCACCAACAATGACAACCGGTTTTTCTATATTCACAAATCCGTCAGGGCCGTTATTAATGACTTCAGGATGTGCTAAATCTCCAAACACTTTTGAAACAAGCACAGCATTCAAACGAAGAGCTGCAATTCCAATCCAATCAAGATCGTCGGATGTTGGATCTACAACTTCTGAGAGTGCCTCCTGATATACACGAGCAGTTCGTCCCCCACCAGTTACGATAACAAATGAAAAACCTTTTTCGACGTAGGAAGCAATGAGCGCTTTGAATGATTTCAAAAAAGCAGTATCAACTTTGTCAGGAACAATCATTGATCCGCCAAGCGAAATCACTGTCCAGTTTTTCTGAGCATTTTCCATATTAAAGTCCGAGAGCTGATTTAATTTCTTCGTGAACTGCCTCGACGCTTTGTTCACCATTTATTTTATGAAGTGTGTAACCTTTCTTTTTGAGATCTTCGAGTGCTGGGAGCACGTTTGTTTCATACTCAAAGAATCGTCGATTTATTCCTTCGTCTGTGTCGTCAGAACGACCACGCAATTTCATTCGCTTAATCACTTCTTCTTTTGAAACTTCGATTACAACAATCTCAGGAGACTGACGCTTATAGAATTCGATAGCAGCAACAAATGCTTCTGTCTGGGCTGGAGTGCGAGGATAGCCATCTGCAATGAGGTGGCTTTCAGGAGTGAGCTCATTCACGAGAATGCTCGTAAAGAGAGCGACAGTAAGAAAGTCCGGCTGGAGCTCACCACGATCAAGTTTGCTTTTTACCAATGAACCAGTGTAACTATCACCAGAAGTAATTTTGCGGTATTCAGAACCTGGGTACGCATAGACAATAGCCTTGCCATCTTTTGCTTGCAGGTCTTTCTTGAGAAGTTCAATCTGGGTGCCTTTTCCAGCTCCCACAATCCCGAAAAATACATAAGTTTTAGGTTCCATATACAGCCATCCTACCATACAAAAACAGCCCGACAAAGCGGGCTGTTTTTGTAATTCTTACTACTTTAGTTGTGCTTACACTTAGTGGCTGCACGCCCCTGGTATAGGAATTCGAGAGTACCACGCTGGGCGCGGGACTTGCCTATCGGCAAGTCTAATACTCTCGCATTGAGAGCTGCGCATCGATGCGCTTCAAGAGGTCAAGGACCACTGAAACAACGATGAGGAGCGCTGTACCACCGATCGCGAGCTGTGTAATACCAGTGACTTCCTTGAGGATGAGTGGAATAATCGCAATCACACCCAAGAAGAGAGCACCGATAAACGTAATTCGTGAAGTGATGTCTCCAACGTATTCTTCTGTCTGCAAGCCCGGGCGAACGCCTGGGATAAATGCACCGTTCTTCTGAAGGTTATCAGCCATCTGATGAGGATCAAAGGTGATAGCAGTGTAGAAGTACGTAAAGACGAAGACGAGAACAAAGTATACGGCTGCGTATGCCCATGTGTTCTGAATGAACGCAGTAAGCGCGTAACCAATACCCTGCAATGTTCCGTTAGCTGAACCAGTGAGAACAGTACCGAGAATCTGCGGGAACAAAAGAATTGAAAGCGCGAAGATAATCGGCATAACGCCTGCCTGGTTGATACGAATCGGAACATATGTTGAGACTCCACCTGTCGTCTTGTTGCCTACAACGCGCTTTGCGTACGTAACTGGAATCGAACGTTCCGCTTCCGAAACGAATACGACTGCAGCGATAACGATAAGAGCGATAGCAACGAAGATGATCAAAGTCGGAATCTGTGACATGTCAAAAGTGAAGAAGAAACGTCCAATTTCCTGCGGAACCTGAGCAACGATACCTGCAAAGATGATCAATGACATACCGTTTCCAATTCCAAATTCAGAGACGATTTCGCCGATCCACATAAGCAAGACGGATCCTGCAATGATAGTGACGAGAGCGACCATCTGGTGGAACAAGTCGAGCTGGCCGAGGATTCCCTGTCGTGACAGGATAATCATCAAGCTAAAGCCCTGAATTGCTGCCAATGGAACTGAGAGCAAGCGTGTGTACTGAGCAAATTTTTTGCGGCCGATTTCGCCTTCTTCCTGATAGAGCTGCTTCAAGCGCGGAATCATGATCGTCAAAAGCTGGAGGATAATCGAAGCCGTAATGAACGGTCCGACACCAAGCATGATCAATGAAAGCGTTGAGAGTCCTCCACCTGAAAAGATATTGAGAACACCGAAAAACTGGTTGTTGTTAAGGAATGCAGCGAGTCGTCCGGCATCGATGCCCGGAACTGGGATAGCGGCCAAAAGGCGGAAAGCCAAGAGGGCCAAGATCATGATCAAGACTCGTTTGCGGAGCAAGCGGTCTGTGAACACCATCTTAATTTTTTTCCATACTGTTTCCATAAATGTTTGAAGCAGCAGCTGACAAAGTCAATTACTTGACTGCGCCGCCTGCAGCTACGATTTTATCTTGTGCCTGTTTCGACACTTTGCATCCAGAGAACAAAAGAGGAATAGTGATATCTCCTGTTGCCAAGATTTTCACGACCGGCTTTGATCCTCGTGGATAGGTAACGAGCTTCTTTGCACGCAATGATTCCGGAGTAACCTGATCGTTCTTTTCGAAAGCCTTTGAAAGCGTTCCGAGGTTTACGACACAAGCTTTTGTCTGGAATGTATTGAACTTGTAACCGCGAAGCTTTGGAAGCTTCTTCAAGATTACGCGGAGTTCTGGATACTTCTTGTTACCAGCGCGTGAGTTCTGACCTTTGGTACCACGACCTGAAGTCTTACCTCGCTTTCCTCCACGTCCAACCTGGACATGCTTTTCGTTAGGATTTTTTCGTTTGAGTTGATGTAACTGCATATAAGATTACTCTTTTACTGGAGCCGCTACTGCAGCTTCAGGTGCTTTTACTTCGACCGCGCCACGCTTTGTAGCAACCTTAGAAAGAGCCTTGATCGTCACACGGGCGATGTTGAGCTTGTTCTTGCTTCCAGAGTGGATTTTTGATGTAACGTTGGTGATACCAGCGAGGTTCAAGATGTCGCGAGTTGCTGATCCTGATACCAATCCTTTACCATTGTTTGGTCGGATCATAACGCTAGCGCTTGAGTACTTAGCTTCTACTTCGTGAGGAATAGATCCTTTCTTGCTGAGAGTGATCTTAATCATCT
>DALYCO010000020.1:6007-10370 GCA_031973655.1 Minisyncoccota bacterium
CCTTTTTATCACCGATAGCAATCGCAACTGCGAATGACATACGGCGTCCTCCTGATACCACACGGGTAACGCGGCGAATTGAGATCATCTTCTGTTCGAATTCAGGCTTTGGTCGGTCGAATGAAGGACGTCCTCGGCGATCTCCGCCTCGGCCTCCTGCACCACCAGTTCGTGGACCGCTGCTAGGGCCGCCTGCACCTCGAGGACCACCTGGTCCGCGTGAGCCTGCACCACCTCGTGCGCCACCTGCTCCTGCTGGACGAGCGTGTGCTGGTCGAGCCGCTGGAGCTGTTGTTGGTTTTGTGTCTGCCATATAGTTTAGAATTTAAGACCAGCCTTACGTGCAGCATCCGCGAGGAGCTTTACGCGACCAGTATATTTAAAACCGTTTCGATCAAAGACGACCTCCTTGATGTTTTTTGCGAGAGCTGCTTCTGCAACGAGCTTTCCGATTTCTTCAGCGCGAAGAGTCTTAGTTCCTTTTGCAGTTTTTACGTCTGAAGCTGCTGCGATTGTCTTTCCAGCGTTATCATCAATGACCTGTGCATAGATGAATTTGTTTGAACGATAGACTGACAAACGTGGACGTGATTCGGTACCCGAAATTTTCATTCGGATTTTTCGCTTCAAGCGAAGGCGCTTCTGATCTTTGTTTTGCTGTGTTTTCATATAGTTGATGCTTACGCAGTTTTCTTACCTTGCTTGCGGCGAACGACTTCACCTTCATAGTGAAATCCTTTACCTTTATATGGTTCTGGCTTTTTGAGGGCGCGTACCATAGAAGCGAATTGTCCGACCTTTTCTTTATCAATACCAGTGACAGTGATGTTGTTCTTTTCAGCAGTAACAGTAAGTCCTTCTGGAACTGGAACTGAAACTGGGTGTGAGAAACCGAGGGCGAGATCAAGGTTTGATCCTTTTACTTCGCTCTTGAATCCCACTCCTTCGAGAATGAGCTTCTTTACATACGGAGTGTTTACGCCCGCAATCATGTTTTTGACATGTGAAGCGTATGTTCCCCAAAGTGCGTAAGCGAATCCTCCTGAGATGTTTGGCTTGAAAGTGACTTTGTCTCCTTCAATCATGATGACTACTTCGTCTCGAAATGTTCGAACGAGAGTTCCCTTTGGACCTTTGACAGTCAAAGTGCCGTCCTGAAGTTTTACTTCAGTTCCGCTTGGAATCACCAATTCTTGTTTACCGACTCGTGACATATATATAACTCAAAATTCGATTACCAAATCGAAAGGATTACTTCGCCACCGACGTGCTCTTTCTTTGCTTCCTTGTCTGTAAGGATGCCTTTTGGAGTTGAGAGTACCATGATTCCGCGGCCGTTTTTAACTGGCTTAAGATCGTTAACGCCCATGTAAGTGCGTCGTGATACTTTCGACACGCGCATGACATCGTCAATGCGTGGTGTTGAATCTTTGTAAAGAAGTTCGACCTCGATAGTTTCTCCTACTTTCTTTGCTTTCTTGCTTACGCTCTTGATAAATCCCGAACGTACCAAAGTGTTTGCGATCTCGAGCTTGATCTTTGAATGCGGAAAAGCGACGGTAGCATTACCGGCGCGTGACGCGTTCTTGATCATGACGAGCATGTTTGCGATTGGATCCATATGTAACTTGTGAGAGTTAGGCGGTTATTACCATGATGACTTGCGTACTCCAGGAATCATTCCTTCGTTTGCAAGTTCACGGAAACAGATTCGGCAAAGGCCGAAATCCCGCATGAATCCTCTACCGCGACCACAGCGAAAACAACGATTTTTCGCTCGTGTGGAGAACTTTGGCTTTTTTAATGATCGGGCAACAGTTGATGTTTTTGCCATACTTAAAAAGCTACTTTTTTTAATAAATTCATCCTCCAATATCGCGCTTGGGCTCATGAGATGCTTATTTGGCCCAAAAGCCTTATAAGCACAATATGAAACCGAACGGATTAAGAAGACAAAAGCACCATGACCGGTGCTTTCGATATAATAGCAGAAAAGGGTGAAAAGTCAACGAGAGTATGGTTGCTGGGGGGCAATTCGTTTTATCTGCCCCGATTTACCACCTCCCTCGAAATAGGCCCAAAGAACCCACTCGTCGGCTGTATGCCATATGCTTTCTGAAACTTAACCAATGCCTTGAAAGTAGCAGGACCGAAGTATCTGGTCTCGTTTCCTTTTGAACCGACACCGGATAGGGAGACAGGAAAGCCATGGGTATTGAGGAACTGCTGGAGCCTGAGGACATCATTGCTCGTCATGCCAAGCTTGAGGTTCTGGGTAAAGAGAACGGGTGCGCTTGGGAGTGTAGGCGTTGGTGTAGGTGCCGGAGTCGGTTCGGATCCCACGCTCGGAGTAATGGATGCATTCGAGGTCCCGCCAAGGAAAGAAACAGCAACGGACCCTCCGGTATTGGTTGGAGCGGGAGTCGGGGTGACTACGGGAGTTGCTTCAATAGTAAAGCTTGAGACACTCAGTACGGATGAAGCATTGCCAGTCGGGTCAGTGACGGTAATGGTGCAGTTGGTGTAGGTGCCGAGTGCAAGGGTGTTGAATGTCACCGTGTTAGATCCGGAAGAGGCTGAAGTGGTTGCTGAGGAACATGAGCCACCGTAGGTAATACTGCCTGCTTCATTGGTAGTAAAGGTGTAATCTGGTGTTGTGTCATTTGTCGGTGTTGCAACTGGGGTAACTTCAGATATTGTCGGTGCGGTGGTATCGATAACCAAAGCCTTGTTTGCTGCCAAGTTTGTTACTGGAGTAAAGTTCGACATAGCATTGCCTGCCTGATCAGCCACAGTTCCGGAAACAGAGTTCACTTCCAAATCTGAACTGGTATCCCCTGCTTGGACCGTGTAGTTGCATGAATCTGATGAAGCATTTGATGCGGTAAACGTACACGTGCGATCTGTTGTGCCTGTTTCCAAAGTAACAGTAATGCTGCCAGTGGAAGTCACCGCTTCAGAGAATGTTACCTGGATGGCGATAACTTCACCGACAGTATACGTTCCGTTTGTTTTACTTGAGGTGATGTTGGTAATTGTTGGAGCTGTCGTATCGATAGTGAACGTGTTTACTGAAAGTGGAGTTGAGGCGTTGCTCGAAGAATCTGTGACCGTGATAGTACAATTTGAATATGTTCCTTCGGAGAGTGTATTTAAAGTTATCGTGTTGGAACCGACTGTTGCGGATGTTGTTGCCGAAGAACACGAACCTCCGTAGGAGATTGTTCCAGCTTCATTCGTAGTAAATACGTAGTTAGGAGTGGTGTCGTTGGTTGGTGAAGAGACAGCTGTAATTTGAGAAACAATAGGAGCAGTAACATCGGCAGGTGAAGTTGGAGTAACTGAGTTTGAAGCCGCTGACTGGCTGCTTGAACCGGCAGTGTTTGTTCCATACACCTTGAATGTGTACGGTGTTCCCGCAGTTAAACCAGTAACCGTAACCGGAGAAGAACTTCCCGTTCCTGTAATGCTTCCCGGTGTTGAAATTGCAGTATAGGTAACATCGGCACCGCCGTCAAAATCGGAAATAGTAAATGCGATACTTGCCGATCCTGCTCCGCCCGTCGCTGTTCCAATTGTTGGTGTACTTGGTGCTGCAACATCCAGAAGGCTCAGACGCGCAAGGCCGTCGCGCCAAACGTGTCCAATGATTGTTCGAGCAGCATTATTTTCATGAACATGGTCACCAAGATCATAGATCGCGGCGAGATTACCTGACCCATCATTCAATAATGTTGTATGGTGAGAAACGCGATAATCAACCCCAGTTATGGGTGTTCCACCATTCCCTTTGATGGCCTCGTTTATATCCAAATATTTTTGCTGTGCAATCAAGCCATTCGTACTTCCAAGTACATCAATCAAACGCTGCTTTGCCGGAAGCATGGTAGCAATCAGAATTTTTGATCCTACTTTTTTGTTTGCGTTAATCGTAGTTATTAAATCCTGCAGGCGCGCAATTGCGACACTTGCCGCCTCGGAGGGATCCAAATCATTGAGGCCGATTTGCACAATAGTCACATCAAATGTCGCACGGTTAGCTGTTGCGAGATATGTTGTTTTTTGCTGCGCAATCGTATGTCCTGGTACGGCAATGCTTGTCGCCGTCCAGCCTTGAGTTGTCTGATCACTAGTGTATAAATAATCAATGATCTGATTCCCGCCAGCATACGTAGCAACGGTACTATCACCAATGGCAAGAGATGTTCCATACACTGAATAAGGGAGCGCACTCGGATTAGTAAGACTCTGGCTATTAGTTACTGAAATTGTTTTTCGTCCTGGCTGATAGGGGGTGTACGTAAAGGTTCCAGTAGACGAACCCGAAGTAAGGGTAACCGTTGTTGGGGTGAACGTTCCACCA
>DALYCO010000021.1:0-324 GCA_031973655.1 Minisyncoccota bacterium
TATGCTTGTCATGCATTCGAAGGAGCACTTTGTTTTTGTGGACAATGAATACTTCTACAGTGAAATCGATTTTGTCGTGAATGTGAGGCATTATGTAAGTTTATTTCTTCCCCCGCAACGCCTTATCCATCTTTTTCGCAATCGCAATCATATCCTTCTCTTTCTTTCCACGAGTTGTTTCAGCGCATGTTCCCAATCGTACTCCAGATGGATCCATAACTGAACGAACATCACCCGGAACAGTATTCATATTTACTATAATTCCTGCTTTTTCGAGAAGCTTGCTTGCTTCGCTTCCTGTTGGGCCAGCGCCGTTCATAAACG
>DALYCO010000021.1:334-5205 GCA_031973655.1 Minisyncoccota bacterium
CGTATCCATGAGAATAAGGTGTGAATCAGTACCACCTGAAACAATTCTCCAACCAAGTTTCTGCAATTCCTTCGCCAATGTCTGGGCGTTTTTAATTACCTGCTTTGCGTATTTTTTGAATGCTGGTGAATCTGCTTCTTTAAGGGCAATCGCTACGCCAGCAATGTTGTTTTCATGCGGACCACCAAAGAGTCCAGGGATAACCATCTTATCGAGTTTCTTGTCGAAACCTCGCTCATCTTTTTTCACAAAGAGAAGTGCCTGGCGTGGGCCACGCAGTGACTTGTGAGTTGTCGTCATAACTGTGTCAGCGTACGGAAACGGAGATGGGTATGCCCCACCAGCAACAAGTCCCGCAAAGTGAGACATGTCGACATGGAGAATAGCGCCACAAGCATCAGCAATTTCTCGGAATTTTTTGAAATCAACGACACGAGGATACGCAGTAAATCCAGCAACGATAATGTCAGGCTTTTCAGCTACGGCAATTTTCTTGAGCGCATCATAATCAATGCGTTCCGATGTAGCATCAAGTTCAAACTGAATCGGCTTCCACAATTTTCCTGTCATTGAAAGAGGATGTCCGTGAGTAAGGTGTCCACCTGATGTAAGCTTCATGCCCATAATCTTTTTAAGCGGTTTTCCATCAGCTCCGAATTCTGGAGTAACCAATGCTGAGTACAATGCAAAGTTTGCAGGAGAACCAGAAAGAAGCTGTGCATTCACATGCCACTTGTCAGCCTTCAATTTAAAAAGTTTAAGTGCACGGTCGATACAAAGCGTTTCTACTTTATCGATAATTTCATTTCCGCCGTAGTAACGTCGGCCAGGATATCCTTCTGCGTATTTGTTAGTAAGTTTTGAACCGAGTGCTTTCAACACATCGTCTGAAACATAGTTTTCAGATGCGATAAGGTTGATGACGCTCTTCTGTCTCTTGTCTTCTGCCTTGATCAATTTTTCAATTTGTTTGTCTTTCATAATAGATAACTTGGAAATAACGGCTGAGCCGCTGTTAGTTGGATAATTGAAGAATTGAAGAGGTTATATCATAAGCCGTTGTTTGATTACTACCTCAAGTATACTGATTTTTAAGAACAACACAAAACACCAGATACCGAGCCGGAATGAGCCGAGGATTTCCTTTCGAGGACCAGTAGCCCTCCTTTGGGCTTGCTGGTAGCGGGCGGTTCCGCAGAAAGGAAATCCTCGGCTCTTGTAGGCAAAAAGCACCAAATGCTCGATGAGCAGATGGTGCTTTTCTCTATGAGATTATTTCAGTTGTGCTTACACTTTGTGGCAGCACGCCCTTGGTATGGGAACTTTAGAAGCCCCACGCTGGGCGCGGTAACCTAGCTACCGCTAGGTTATTACCCTCGTACGAATGTAATCGCCTTGCCTTGCTTGTTGGCGCGGCCAGTTCGGCCGATGCGGTGTACATAAGTATCGTATGTCTGAGGCACATCATAGTTGATGACGTGTGAGACATCCGGGATATCGAGACCTCGAGCAGCAACGTCAGTTGCAATCAAGATGCTCAATGAATTCGTTTTGAATGATTCAAGAATACGAACGCGTTCACGGTTTCGCTTGTCGCCGTGGATAGCGCCAACTTTGAAGCCTCGCGCGCGAAGATCTCGTTCGAGCTCATCTACATCACGCTTCGTTTCTCGGAAGATCAAGACTTTGTCTGAACCTTCGAGGATAAGCACGTCGTGGAGCTGTTCGATTTTCTTTGCGCGGTCAGTGACGCGGATGACGTCCTGATCAACGTTCTTTGAAGTATCGCGAACAACAACTGAAATCGAAACTGGATTTTTAAGATATTTTTCTGTGAGTTTCTTGATTTCAGGTGAAAGTGTCGCTGAGAAGAACAATGTCTGTCGATCTGGAGCCATGAGCTTCATGACATATTCCATATCATCGCGGAATCCCATGTCCAACATTCGGTCAGCTTCGTCGAGGACGATGCTTCGGAAATTAGTGAGCACGAGAGATTTACGTTCAATGAGGTCGCGGATACGTCCCGGAGTTCCGATAACGAAGTGCACGCCTCGCTTGAGTTCGCGAATCTGTTTAGTGATCGGCATTCCACCGACGCAAGAAACTGAAAAGATTCCAAGTGGTCGAACAAAGTCAGTGAGCTCAGCTTCGATCTGGACCGCGAGTTCGCGAGTCGGAGCGAGGATGAGAACCTGTTCTTTTTTGCTCAACATTACTTTCTGAATCAATGGGAGCAAGAATGCTGCCGTCTTTCCAGTTCCAGTGTTTGCGAGACCGAGAATGTCGCGGCCTTCGAGTGCTGGAGTAATTGCCTGGTCCTGAATTGGCATAGGATTTTCAAAACCTTTTTTCGCGATTGAAGCGTGAAGTTTTGGATCAAATGGAAAATCAGCGAAACGGTGCGTAGCAACGTATGGCTTTACTTCTACCTTTTCAGCCTTGCGGATGAATCGTGAAGTATCGATGCGCTCAGGATTTCCTCCTCGGCGTCCTCGTCCTCCTCCCCCGCCGCCGAATGAAGATTTAAATCCTCCTCGTGCGCCAGTGCTTCCGCCGAACGACTTGCGTCCTGCGTTAAACGGCTTTGAACCGAATGATGGCTTTGCGCCATATGCCGGTCGTGAGCTGCTGCTGTATGTTTTTCGTGGAGCTCCGCTTGGGCTTGGTGAAGCCGCGGTGCTACCGAACTTGCGTGGTCCCCGTGAAGGTTCCGCGCGGAACGAACCTGAAAAGGAACGTTTTGGGCCACCACTTCGTGGTGAGCCTGAATGCTGTATAGGCATGATTATTATGTTGTCATGGTCAAAACCCGATAGCTTACCTTTGGTCAGGCAAATAAATAAATGCGCGACAGAGTGTCGCATGACCAATAGGTTCTGGGTCAAGACAACACATTAAAGAGGGGCAATGCCACAATCGCATTCCCGATAAAATAAAGTGAGAATGATGTTTCTAATGTAACATTATGTATATATAATGTCAAGCATGCCTCAATCTCCCCTCTTTTTGGGTAAAAAAATAACCCTGCTTGTTGGAACAAGTCGAGGGTTATTATTACAAATACAATTACGGTTTAAATTATTGTTCTATCATATACATTGAAAATGGTATGCCAACTGCGCTGGTTACAACAAAAATGATTGCGATGGTAATAAAAAGTTTCTTCCATGCGTTAATCTTTTGTGCTTCAAACTGTTCTTCAGTCATTCCTTTTCCTGGTATATATGCCAAAGCAAGTATAGTTCCATTTACGAGGAACAACAGTACTGCTACAACTACATGGTAACAAATACCATATGTTAGTAGTTCCCCATGTTTTAGTCCGTTAATGATTATGTACCAAGGAATGGTCGTTAATACATACACGAACAATAGTGTTGCGCAGATAATCTGGCTGTTGCGAATTTTTCTGGATACAGGAACGTTGCCTGTGTTTGTTTTCTTTTGCATACTTTTAAATTTTTTAGGACTTTAACACACAGTATTTATTCGGTCAAACGCAATCTAAACTGTGTTTGGGTAATAAAAAAGAAAGCAAATAATTAATATCTGCTTTCTAAAACTAAATGTGTGTAGTGGAACTAGTGTCCTTTGCCACCGCTTTTCTTGCCGCCAAAAATCATCAGCTTAAACGCAACAGCAATAACCGCCAGGGCAATGAAAAATTTTGCCATTTCCCATAAGTCTTTCATAAAGCCGTTAATAGCATCGTTATAACCATCGTGGTCAACCAAACGCCATACAAACAGGATGAAAAACACAAGAAGAACAACAAATCCGATAAACCAGTTTAAACTGGTGGTAATTCTGCGAAGAAACTCATTCATAGTTAAGGTATTAATTGGTTAGGAAATGCTCAAAATTCAACGTTCTAAATCCTGGGCATTTCCTACCTATTTGAGTATATTATACTACTATATTACTTATTTGTCAAATTAGAATCTCCCCTTCTATTTTGATACACTTGGCATATGGAAAATCACGTGGACACCACATACCTCAAGCTCCTCCAAAAACTCGTCGATGAAGGAACTGAAAAATCCGACCGTACAGGAACGGGTACAAAAAGTATCTTCGGTTATCAGATGCGATTTGATCTCTCAAAGGGCTTCCCTCTCCTCACCACAAAAAAAGTTCCGATGAAAGCTATCACCCATGAATTAATTTGGTTTCTTCGTGGCGACAGCAATTTAAAATATCTCGCAGACAACAATGTTCACATTTGGGATGAATGGCCATACAAAGCATATCTCACGCGAAACAATATTCCTGTTCCTCCCACCGGAAGTGAAGAATGGAATTCTGGCATAAAAGAATTCGTAGAAAAAATAAAAGCTGACGAAGCATTTGCGAAAGATTACGGTAACCTCGGACCTATTTACGGTTACCAGTGGAGAAATTGGCCGGCACCAAATGGACAGCATATTGATCAGATCAAAAATGTTATTGAGCAGATCAAGAAATCTCCAGACTCACGCCGTATGATTGTTTCAGCTTGGAATGTCGCCGACATCGATGAAATGGCGAAAGCTGGTCTTCCTCCATGCCACTGTCTCTTTCAATTTTATGTAGCCAACGGCAAACTTTCTTGCCAGCTCTATCAGCGATCATGTGACACATTCCTCGGCGTGCCGTTCAACATCGCTTCATACTCCCTCCTCACTATGATGATCGCACAGATTGCCGGATTAGAACCGGGTGAATTCGTTTGGACTGGCGGTGATGTGCATCTCTACATGAATCATCTTGAGCAGGCACAGACACAACTCGCTCGCGCAAATGACATTCGGCCAATGCCGACAATGAAGATTAATCCTGAAATCAAAAATATCGAAGACTTCAAGATTGAAGACTTCGAGCTCGTTGAT
>DALYCO010000021.1:5215-10214 GCA_031973655.1 Minisyncoccota bacterium
GCAGTGTAATTACTTTCAAATGGAACTCACTGCCGAAACATATAAAAAAATGATTTCCCAAGTTAAAACTCTTCTCTCAAAAAAGAAGGAACTCTTTAAGGACGTCCGCCTAAAGCTTGAGCAGAAAAAGATAGAGAAACTCAAAAATGAAATCAATGGAAGACAATAAAATCGGAAAAGAAAATAGTGAACATGTCTCTTCTCTAGAGAAACAAGCGGAAGTTCCAATAGAAAAACTGGAAAAGGAACTTGCGCTGGAGGCACAAAATTTTGTTACCGCCGAAGTCCAGTTCGAGGAGAAATTAGCAAATAGCTACTCAATTGAAGAAATCAACGAGACGAAAAATGAAATTGACTACAGTAGTAAAATAAATGAGATAAATTCTGAATTTGCTGCTGCCATTGCTACTGCCTCTCCGGGGGCATCACCTGCCTCTACGGCAACCGGCGAAGCGGTTCCTTTTTGGAAACAAAAAGTTGAGTTGCAAAAAAAGGAATTGCAGGAAACTGGTGAAATCGCATACGACTTTATCCGTGAACACTGCAAGGCATTGGGAATTGAGGTAGGATCCCTGTCGAAAGATGTGATTGATTGGGATATTGCAAATGGAGGTGCTAAGGCACATTATAGCTATATTTATAATCACATCATGACTAAGAGCTCTTCCCTACATGTTCTCATTCATGAGGAATTGCATTATGCAGCCTCAGCAAAAAATAGTGAGGCGGGTAAAAATGCTGCTCAACAAGGCGTTACTCTAGAGAAACGTATCTCAAAATCTGGCTTCGTCTCCACGTGGGGAGAAAGTGAGGCAAGCTCTCATAGTAATTTCCGAAGCTTGAATGAAGCAGTCACAGAAAAAATGGCCCGTGAAATTCTTGGTAAAAATAAAGATCGATTTGAAGAAGAATACAAAAAGAAATTCCCAGAATCAGTTGACCAAAAAAAGAAATTCTTAAAAAAATATTACGACAATCAAAAGTCGGAATGGGATGCTGGCAGTAAAGACATGTATGAGTGGGTCGCAGAGCCTGGAGAAACGTATGAACAGTTTTATGATTCTAAAATAAAGGAGTTCGATAAAAATTTTGAAGCAGAACAATCCAAAATTCCTTTTAATCCCGAGGTATTAGTCGATGTGGAAAAAGTATACCAGAACGAAATCAACATTTTTGACTCCATGCTCGAAAAACTGGCTCGACATCGTGCCACAGAGGAAAATATCTCTTTAGAAGAAGCGCAAACAAAGGAATGGTCAGAGCTGCAACAAGCATACTTAAAAGGCACAACGATAGCGCTTCGAAGAATAGACTCAGTAATCGGGACTGGAACTCTCCGTGAGTTTGACGAAATCGATTATAAAAAAGTAAGAGCAAATACAATGACACGAGACGAGTACCAAAAAAAGGTGGACGACTTTTTAGTGAAATTGAACTCCTAAGCTACTTCGTCACCTCATTCTTTTGTTCACAAGCTATCACTTGCGGATTAATTATGAGACAATACCTGTATAACCTATGGAAACCAAAACATGTAAAAACTGCCACGCCGACTTCATAATCTCTTCAGAAGATTTTGATTATTACTCCAAGGCAAATGTACCTGCACCTACCTGGTGTTCCCTCTGTCGATTGATCCGACGAACTTCATTTGTAAACGGCTGGTCTTTGTTCTGGAGAAATTGCGACAAATGCGCGAAGCGAACACTTTCAATGTATCCGCCGACTCAAGACATTACCGTATATTGCCAACCATGTTGGTGGGCAGACGAATGGGATGGAACTGAGTATGCGATGGATTACGATCCTTCACGGCCATTTTTGGAGCAGGTAAAAGAACTTTCTGACAAGACTCCTTATTGTGCGCTTGAAACTACCTATCTCACACTTAAAGACTGCGATTACTGCAATGCCATCGCCTATGGAAAGAATTGCTTGCTCGCGACCTGGCTCGACTACTGCGAGAACGTTTGTTTTTCTTCGTATCTAAACAACAGCAAGGACATCTCCGACTGTATGCGCATGCAGGAATCTGAGTTGTGCTATGAATCGATCGGCCAGAACAAAAGCTACCGCACGTTTTATTCCGAAGAATGTGATTCATGTACTGACGTATGGTTCTCACGAAACCTTTCTGGCTGCATCAACTGCGTGGGCTGCGTAAATATGCGTGGCGCTTCATACTGCATTTTTAATGAGAAATACTCCAAAGAAGAGTATTTTGAAAAAATAAAAGAGTTCAGACTCGATACTCGTGAAGGTATTGAAAATCTCAAGGCGCAGATTCAGGAATTTTGGGATCATTACCCATACCGTGAATACAGCGGTAATACCATGAACGTGAACGTAACTGGAGAATACACGTATCAATCCAAGAACTCCAAGAACATGTATATCTCAACCGGTGCTGAAGATTGTAGCGACTGCCAATTCATTACCGTTGCTCCTGCACGAGACTGCAAAGATTATTCAGGCTGGGGCAATGGTGCGGAACTTATCTATGAGTCTGCGAACATCGGTGACAATGTCAGCAAGGTGAAGTTTTCCGTCTATTGTTTCCCTGACGTAATGGAAACAGAATACTCCATGTGGGCAATTGCAGGAAAATATAACTTTGGCTGCGTAAACCTCAAGCGAAAAAAACACGCTATTCTTAATAAGGAATATTCAAAAGAAGAATATGAAAAACTTCGGGAAGAAATTATTGCTGATATGAAAGTTCATCCTTATACCGATAAAACAGGAAAAGAATACTTCTATGGCGAATTTTTCCCGACTGAATTTTCGAAGTTCGCATACAACTCAGCAAACGCTTCAAAATATTTCTGGAAAACAAAAGAGCAGGCACTAAGCGAGGGGCACTTCTGGAATGACGAAGAAGTGCAGAATGTTGCAGCAACTCTTACTGGAAGCGACTTACCTCAGACCATAGCTGAGGTTCAAGATAGCATTACAAACGATGCTATCGCCTGTATGACATGCGACAAAAAGTACCGCATCGCTCCCCTTGAGCTTTCGATTCTACAAAAATTAAATATTCCTCTTCCTACTCGCTGCCCAAAGTGCCGAGAAAGTGATCGCTTCAAAAAATTAAACCTGCCAATCCTTCGTGAAAGCACATGCGCAAATTGTGAAAAGCCGATTACGACTGCTTTTCCTGAAGATACAAATAAGAGAATCTACTGCGTAGACTGTTACCAAAAGGAAGTGGCGTAATATTGCTTTCCTCATACAAGCGTGTTTAAATAGAAAAAAACACCTTGCTATGCGAAAAAACATACTAGAATCAGAATTGATCAAACGTATTCAGAACGGTGAATTGGAAGCTTTCGATCCAATCGCTACACGCTACCGCCCCCAAGTACTAGGACTTATCCTTAAATCGGGCCTGCAAAATGATCTTGCTTGTGCTGAAGATATTTTACAGGATAGTTTTTTAAAGGCTTTAGACAGTATTCAAAAGGGTAACTACAACCATACAAACAACCTTCAGCAGTGGATTCAACGTATTGCATTCCATCGCACTATGGATTACCATCGCTCAAAGTATCGTATCCCCTCGCTTTCAACGAGCTCAGGCGCGACAAGTAGCCCTACATTAAACGCAGACCACGAAACAGGCGGCAGAATTAATAAAGTATTTCTCTTGCCGGGTCACGAAGCATCCCCTGAAGAAACCCTGATTCGCAACGAACTGATTCAAATTCTGAATAGTATTAATTTCGATATCAGACAAACAATTTTTTCAATGTTCGATAAACTACCAAAAGACCAAGGCGAGATATTGATATTACGATATTTTTTCAAACTTCCTTTTAAGGAGATCGCGCAAATTGAAGAAATACCACTAAATACTGCACTGGGGAGAGTTCGCTACGCTTTACTAAACATGCGGAAACTACTTATTGGAGTACCAGAACATATCTTGGAAGGATTACGTTTGGAAATTGAATAAAAGATGGATTTATTTTTTAGTGCCTTTGCGTTTACGCAAAGGCATTTTTACTCGACAAACAAAGACCTTAACGGTAGTATGGAAACTATGACCCTCTCCCTCATCGCCGCAATCGGCAAAAACAACGAACTCGGCAAAGACAATCAGCTTCTTTGGAATCTTCCCGCCGATATGAAACATTTCCGAGACACTACTCGCGGGCATGCAGTTATCATGGGACGCAAGACATTTGAATCTATTGGCAAGGCACTTCCCAACCGCCGCAATATTGTCATTACCCGAGATCAAAATTATTCAGCTGAAGGAATTGAGGTTGTGCATTCAATGGAAGAAGCATTGGAACTTTTTAAAAATACCGCCGAAGAAGTTTTCAATATCGGAGGAGCGGAAATATACAAAGCCGGTATTCCCTTTGCGGACAAGCTCTACATTACTCATGTAGACCAAGCGTTCGAAGCTGACAGCTTCTTTCCAGAAATAAATGACAGCTGGAAAAAAGATTCAGAAAAAATTCAGGAAGCTGATAGTGAAAATCAATACCGACTTGCGTTCACTGAATACATAAAAAAATAGCCAACGGGTTAGGTCGGCTACTATATATAATGACTTGCTGTATTTTGTAGTTTTTTAAGCTACCCTCAGATTACCGGCATCGGTATCTTTTTCAGTAGGTGGTAAAGGAAGCTTAATAACTTTGCCTAAATCATTAGTGGTTTCCCAATGAATAGGTAAGGTTATTGTTTCAATATTATTACTCATTGCAAAGCTTTCTTCCCAGTACAGAAAGTACATAAGTTCCCAATTAGGCAAAATAAGCAATGTTTTAATCTTGCCAGTAAGCAGAAGCGGTTTGAAAAACTGTTCAACTATTCCTTTGCAAATTTTTTCGCCTGGTTTGGCAGCAAAATAATTAGCTTTCAATTCTTCAATCTTTTTGTAAAAAATGCTTTCATCGAAAATTGGATAACCTTCATTCATTAGTTTGCGGCATACTCTTACGTATGGCGCTGGAATGTGGTTTTCCTGTTTTTCTTTCGGTGGAGC
>DALYCO010000022.1:0-9985 GCA_031973655.1 Minisyncoccota bacterium
GATGAATTGATGGCTCCACGTCCTGCACCAGTTCCTGTGGTTGCACCAAAACCAATTACGCCAGCAACACCTGCTTCAAACTATTCCCAACCAATGCCAAACCCATTTACACCGCAGACTCCCGTCTCAGCTACTGCTGCAACTATGCCCTTACAGCCAGAACCAAAGATTTTTGAAATGCCGCCAATGATTGAACCGGTTGCTCCTGTTGTAGCAGCCCCAAGTTTATCCACTGCTCCATTAAGTACAATAAATGATATTCCTCCTGGACCTTCCGTTCTTGGAAGTGTATACCAGCCGACCCGCGCAGATGCAGCACCACATTTCGTAGGCATGCAATCCAATCCTGCAATGACTGCAGCACAGCCAAAAACACTTGGCCGTAAAATTGCAGTAGCTCTTGGGATTATCTTGTTCATTGCCGTACTCGGAGGAGTAGCTGCATACGGATATTTTTTCTATCTCAATCCATCGCCGAAAACAGCTTTCAATTATGTTCTTCCACGCTTGGCTGCAGCAAAAACAGGACACTATAAAGCAAATATAGTTGCTAACTTCGATAAGTCTCTCGTAGGCTCCCTTACAGCGGCCGTTGCCCCGGGAAGCCCTTCAGGTGTAGTTATTTCTGAAGATACAAGCGCTCAGGCAACTTTGGTATTAGACGGAACATTTGATCGAACCGATGCAGCAAATAGTAAAAGTGAAGCGACGGTAACTTTCTCAACTACTGCGGCTCCATTGTCACTTTCGTTCCAAACTAAATTTATTAATTCAATATTGTATGCAAAAATTCCTGACCTCGGATTCCTAACTGATTTGCTCGGTGGGAATACAGGAGTGTTCTTGCCGGGGGATTGGGTTTCATTCGCTCCAGCTGACGCAGGTTCGGCAAACGCTTTATCTGCAGAATCACAAGCAAAGATACTGGATATTTTCATGAAGGGAAGCATCATAACGCCTACTGTTGAATTAGATAAAGACAAGGCAGGGACAGTCTCCGTTCACCGCTACCAGTTTTCAATCAATCAGTTAGCGCTTAAAGAAGCATTGCTTCAATCATATATCGTTGCAACAGGTGCCGCAGCAGATGAAATGCAAACTGCAACCATGGATGAATTTCTCTCAGGATTTACCGTTGCAGACGGGGAACTCTGGGTAGGTGTGTGGGATCGAAAGCCTTACCGAATCATCTTTACTATCAAGCCAGTAGGGGTAACTACCGAGCAAGTTAGCGATATTAAGTTTGATATTTCTCTCGATTCTTTCGGAAAACCGGTATCTATCATCGCACCTGTTTCTGCAAAACCTTTCACTGCTCTCTTCGAAGATGCGCGCAAAAAAGGACAAGATGCAGCGATCAAGGCAATGCTTACTTCAGTTCGTCCTACCGCAGAAATATACTATTCAGCCAAGAAAACATACCTCGGACTTTGTACTGCACCTAATGGATTGAAAGATCTTTTTGATGCTATGTCGTCACAGGTATTAACTGAATCTCCATATTGCAAGGATAGTGCAAAGGCATACGCGGTCGCTGCTCCTCTTGCATCACAATCGGGAATCTCCTGTGTAGATGTAAAAGGCTCAGTTGTTTCTCTTGCAGCGCTTCCAACGGGAACAGAATGTAATTAGTATATATGCCTAAATCTCCAAAACCTAAAACAAAAAAAGAAGTGAAGTGTGAACCATGTGAAGAAGCTAAAAAGAAAGATGTTTTTTCACTTAAAAAAACTAAAGAGTACCTTTCCAAAATAAAAGGATGGGAAAGCATCAAGCGCGGTAAAGCAATACAGAAAGAATTTAAGTTTCCTGATTTTGTGAAAGCAGTGTCTTTCGTCGATCAGGTTGCCGATGTTGCAGAAGGCGCTGGACATCATCCAGATATTTTTATCTCGTACAATCTTGTAAGGCTGGAACTATCGACGCACTCAGTCGGGGGACTGACAGAGAACGACTTCCTCGTCGCAGCGGAAATAAACAAACTCTGGTTAATCCGTACCGTATAAAAAGCAAATAAAAAAGAGAGACATAAGGTCTCTCTTTTTTATTGATATGAAATTGGTTAATTTACTTAACGGGATTTTCCCCACGGATAACACGGACCAAGAAGAGAACAATCGCTACTACGAGCAGTACATGGATGAAGTATCCAATTGTGTAACCAGTAACGACGCCCAAGAGCCAGAGTATCAATAGGATGATTGCGATAGTTGTAAGCATAAAGATGTATGGGTTATATGTTAATATAAACTTAATGTTCGGCCTGCCCTCATAATACACTCTTTATTTTAAAAGACTAGGAATAGTGGGGAAAACTAAAAACCGCCCTAAGGCGGTTTTTAAAGATTGGTTTCAAATTTCCACTGCATCGGTATGAGGGTGATAGTGACTGAATGATCAAATCCGTTCTGATTCTTCCACTCAACAAACCTGTTTTTTATATCCAGAAAGAGGGCTTCCTTGTCTTGTATTTTTTCTGCACTCATTTCGATGAATACTTCAATAGGAGCGACCGCTATCTTTATTCGGGGACTGTCGCCATACACAAAGACTTCAGGTATATGGGTTGCTTTGGAGACGATCTGTTTGAGGACATTACCTAAGACGGTGATTTCCTCTTGAGATACTCGCTGGTCGTCGTATTTGACGTTGATCATTGGCATGGGAATAGTATAGCAGGTAGGTTGTCTTGTAAAAAGCTATGAATTTTGCAGGTGTTCACCAACAGTCTTTTCTAGTTCAGTTTCGTCAGTGAATATATAAGCGGGAATGCCGACACTTTTTGCTGCGGTAAGGTTCTTTTCCTGGTCATCAAAGTAAATACATTCTGCGGGATTTAAGTGATATTCATCTAGAATTGATTGCCAAGCCCTAACATCTGGCTTTACAAAGCCTGTCTGCCAAGAAAAATATACAGCGTCCACTGCAGTATGTATCCACGGATAATGTCCATAAAATTCCGCTCGTTCTTTAAAATTATTTGAAAGGATAAAAACTTTAATTCCTTTTTCTCGCAATGATGTTGCGAAAGAGATCATCCTTCCAGAGGGGATTTCCGCTCCAAACCAATAGTCCCAAAATTCTTGTTCAGTAAAGGTAACATTCCATTCTTCTAGTGCTGGTTTCCAATATTCAAAGGCAGGCTGCGCGCCAGGCTTACGAACTGCCTCCATTATTTCTCCAAGCCGAGGAAGGAAGACTTCTAGTTGAATCCCAAAGTCTTTTTGGAAACGATCGCTTAACTTTGGGCTTTGTAGGAATATGCCGTTGAGGTCAAAAATTGCTGCGGTGATCATAATAAGAAAAGTATACCACTAACTGGTAAATGTAATAGTAAAGCTCGCCGAAACACTTTCTCCAGGATTAACTATTTCTGGGTCGCTAACCAAACCACCGATATCGCGCATGGCTGGCTCAATGCAAAAGAAATCTTCGCCAGGTACTGACCAGAGCCAAAGCTTTCTATATTCCACAGACACATCAAGTACTAACGTGCCTAATTGTGGAACAATAATTTCTAAAACCGCAGACAAATCTTTCAGTTTTGGATTATCAATAATAACAGTTCCTCCACTCATCCATACTGAAGCTTGATCTTGTATTTGCTGTCCGCCATCAAAATTGAATCTAATGTTTTTCTTTTCTTCGTCCGCTACCTTAAAATACGGATGCAAACCAAAGGCGATTGGAAGTTTCGTGAACTCTTCAAGATTCTTAATAGTTTGAATAATCGTAAAGGAGTTTTTATCTGATAACGTTCCTTCTATTGAAAGAGAACAATCGTATGGATATGAAATTTGATCTTCCTTTTTTACGAGCAATGTTTCTCTGAAACCATTTGGGATTAATTCGGATTTCCATTCATCGGAATTTCTAGCAAAGCCATGCTGTTTCAGACCAGGGAAGTTTGAGCTCTCAACTATTCCTGCATTTGGAAAGAGAATGGGAATACCTCCACGGACATTTGCTGCGGTATTGGCAAGCGTCTTGTTGTCCAAATATAAAATCTCCGTCCCACTGAATTTGAGCGAGGTAATAATCCCGCCGCGAGAAGGGGAAAAAGAAACTTCGTTATTTCCTGAAAGTATTTTTTCTGTCATACGGTCATTATTGTTTTTGTCCCCAGACCATAATCCACGAAACGCCAGGCCTATGAAGCTCATCCGGCGTTATTTGGGAGGCGATAACCTTAAAACCTTCCTTCTTGAACATGTCCTCCATTTCTTTCTTTGTGAAATAAGTATAAAAGCGCTCATTCCATGCGGAGAGTTTTTCTTTTACGAATTCTTCGCCTTTTCCTTTCTTTACTCGGACATGCAGCATTCCTCCAGACTTAAGTATGGTATGAAATTTTTTAAGTGCCTTAGGAACATCGTTGCGCTTGAGATGTAACAAAATTGCATGAGCCCAGATGCCTTCAAAACTATTTTTAGGGAATTTTGATTTGAGAATATCCTCGCACATAAAAGTGGCTTGAGGGACATTTTTCTGGGCAAGGTTAATCAAAACATCCGAAACATCAGTACCAATGACTTTCAATCCGCGCTTGGCAAAGAATTCCGCATCCCGCCCGCCCCCGCAGCCGACATCCAAAATACTTCCGCCTTTTGGCAGTAGCTTCGCAAACGGCAATCGTTCAGGAGGAGTAAGTTTCTGGCTGTCCTTCAAATATTTCTCTCCGAGAATATTGTAAACTTCTTTGGTTTTTTTGTAGATTGATTGGGTCATGTAAAATTAATTCTTACCCCTTAGATCATTCAACTTCTTCTGAAGAATATTTTGTAGGTCATCATTTTCGTGGACAACTTTTGGTATCATCTGCTGTTTGCTTGGAGAAATTAATTGTTTTTTGAAATAAATCAAATTTAGAAAAGATTCTTCTCGTTTATTGTTATATTCTTCCGGATGGTCATATATGTATTTAAGGATTTCAATCACTTGCTCCCTATCTTTTTGATTTCTGCATTCGTATCCTTGGGTTAAAGGGAAGACAACGCTATTGTATTTATCACGTGACTGAAAATACAATTCTTTAATCTCAGCACTTTTTGCGATCTTGGAAATATTTTTTTCAAGCCACTTCGCAATTCCGTACCCTCTCAGATTTGGTGATACTTCCCGATGCGCATTGGTGAGAGTAATATACATTGAATCATCCTTATCCATTTCAGCATCTTTATAAAGCTCATATTCTACAGAGCCATTCACTTGAGGAAATGTGAGCTGTATTGAAACTCCAGTTTTGCTTGTATCAATCAAAAATTCTATTTCATTCAATTTTTCAGTCAGATAGAGATTCTTCGTTGATTTCTCTAAATTATTTATGTCAGAGATGGCTTCGCCAAGATAATCATTGAATTTTGCTTCTATGGAGTTAAGCAGTTGTTCGACTTTTTCCTTACTGAGGTTTTTATCTTGGTTTTCCGGAGAGATTGGATTTTTTTCAACCTTTTTTAAGATTTCCTTTGCCCAAGAAGCCATCACTATGTCAGCTTGTTTGGGATTCGTTTCTCCTAGCTTTTTTACCCCTGATATATCTTTTTCTGTTGTGTTCTTTGATAAGACAAACTGAGGATTTGTTGGATTTAAATGACCTTCCATATGTTTCAAAGTATACCAAATTCAACTTAAATTGTTCTATAAAATAAGATTGAATTAAAGACAGATTAACCGTGGGGTGCCTACAGGGATTTGAACCCTGACTGGGAGTTCCACAAACTCCAGTGCTAACCATTACACTATAGGCACCATGTGATATGCCCGTTTCTGTGCAGCACGAGGCGGCAAAAAACGAACAGAGCTAGTCTATCAAAAAAAGCCTATAAAATCTAGTTCCGACGGGTTTTGTGCCGGTTTCTTTATTTTTACTTCAAAAAACCTTCATGTATAGGGAGTAAGGTTGTATAAAGCAATTCAATTGCACCATTACAAACCTAAAACCATATACTATGAGCATATCTGAAGTACACGACACCATCAGCAGGCTTTCTATTGATCAGGAGCGCAAATACCGGCTAACATTCATTGTCGGACAGGCATATACGCTTGAAGTCTTGCATGAAGCCTTTGTAAAAAACGGCATGAATGAGAATTCCAGTATTTTTTACCAGGCAGCACGAGAGCTGCAGGAAAAGTTTCTGCAGATTGCCGATACTGGCAAAGATTTCGGGGTTCTTGCTGAGTATTTTGAAGACCTACACACAATTTTCAGTTCACAGTTGAATCCAAAAGAGGCAAAGGTTTCTTACCTGGATTAAGAGGAATTTCAAAATCGAAAAATCATAATCAACAGGACAAGTTTACTTGTCCTGTTTTTTTATTTTAAAACCTATTCACCATTTCTTCATTTTAAATTTGTAGGATCATCTGTATGACAACAATTAAAATGTTCAAATCAGAATTCGACCCGCTCTTTATTTCATATCTCGAGGAACGTCTATACGGAAAATTATTCGCCTGTGGCGCAGACACTAGATTTTCAGAAGAGTTGCGGCATATCCTTGCACTGGCAAAAGGCGGGAAGCGCATACGCGCATATGTAGCATATATGGCTTATGAAAGTGTCCGCCAGACTGTATCAGATATTCTTCCGCTCCTTTTTGCACTAGAATTATTCCACCTCTTTGCTTTGATTCATGATGATGTCATTGACGATTCGCCGATGCGCCACGGGATGCAGTCTTTTCATACAAAATTCAATAAGGATCAAGCGATTCTTTGGGGAGATCTTGTTCTCTCGATTGCGGCCGAAACAATAGGGAAATCTGACTTTTCAAAAGAAGCACGTGAATTGTTTTCAACCATGAGCCAGGAAACAATTATTGGTCAGATGCTCGATGTCGCCGGACCTGAAAGTTCATTCGGCGCAGATGTTTTTCTAGATCATGTAATACAGCTCAAAACATCACGCTATACATTTATTTATCCGTTACTGCTTGGTCGATCGATTGCCGGTATGTTGAAGCCAGATCCAGCCTATATTGCTCTCGGAACTTCGTTGGGTAGGGCGTTCCAGCGACTCGATGACCTTTCAGATATTCTTTCTCCTCAGGAAGAGCTGGGCAAAAAACCATGTGCCGATATAGAGTCAGGGAAAAGCACTCATATCTCAAACTATATTCAAACGCTTTGTTCAAAGGAGACGCGGGCGCGCTTCCAGGCATATTCCGCGCGCCCGCTTACGAAAGGAGAGATGGAAACAGTGAGAGGATTGGCATGGGCTACTGGAGCAATTGAGAACCAGAAAGAAAGTATTGCTTCTGATCTGGTTGAGGCTTGCAGAATTGTCAGAACGCTTAAAATTAAAAAAGACCACAGAGATATGTGGCTTGCGTTTATTGATTCATTTTTTGAAAAACTGGCAGCTTTCTAAAATTAAATTCAAACCGCTGATATGGATAGCATCTCGATGAGAATATGCGTTAGCACCTAGAAGCTACCCATATACGATTTGCCGTTTTTGACGCAAAGCGGAAGCGGTACTCATATCGTGAAGCTTGGCCTATCGACCTATGGCCGCTTCGGTATAAGTATGCCAATCCTGCCTGAAGTAAAAATCAATTTTGTATAAAACTATCCTCGAGTATCAAATTTGTATCCTCGGCCGGGAACAGTATGGATTAATTTTTGCTTGCGTACGCCGAGTTTCTTGCGGAGGTTTAATATGTGAGCTTCGATAGTGTTTGAAAATGGATCGCTTCCTAAATCCCAAACATGTTCCATGATCTGACCGCGAGAAATTACCCGGCCTTTATTTGTTGCGAGATATTCAAGCAAGCTAAATTCCTTGCGAGTAAGATAGAGTTCCTTATTTCCTCTGCTGACCGTTTGTCTGTCCGCATCGATGGTAATATCGGCCGCAACGATAATCGGATTTTTCACTATCGCTGGACGTCGGAGGAGCGCCTTGATGCGTGCGTGTAATTCCTCGAATGAGAATGGTTTTGCTAGATAATCATCTGCGCCTGAGTTGAGCATATCAACTTTGTCGTCAACTGCTCCACGGACAGAAAGCATAATGATCGGTGTGCTCTTCTGGCTTTCGCGAATATCGCGGCAAACACGATGCCCGTCTTTCTTTGGAAGCATATAATCGAGGACTATAAGATCGTACTCGTTAGCCCGAGCTAGGTATGACCCTTGTTCTCCGCAGTCTGTTGCATCAACGGCAAAGGATGCAGATTTTAGGTTTGCCACCAGTGCCTGCCGTATTTCGTTGTCGTCTTCTATAACAAGTATTCGCATAAGTAAAATTCTTAATTGATAAGCCTATAATATAAGGATTTTTATAATATACAAAATGGAGTTAAAGAATTTATAAAGTTTTTAGCATAATTTTACATTTCCTAGGGTATACTGGTTCCATGACACAGGCTGAAGCCCTTACTATATTAAAGACGGGAGCGAACGTATACCTCACCGGAGAGCCGGGTGCGGGTAAAAGCTATACCATTGGCATGTATGTGCAGTATTTGCGCGAGCATGGAATAGAGCCAGCAATTACGGCATCTACGGGTATTGCCGCAACACATATTCACGGTATGACCATTCACTCATGGAGTGGTATTGGAATTAAGAAATTTTTAAGTGACCAGGATCTCGATACTATCGCTTCAAATGAGTATGCAGTGAAGCGCATTGGTAAAACTAAAGTACTCATTATTGATGAAATCTCGATGCTCGACAGTACGACACTTGATATGGTAGATCGTGTCTGCCGTGAGATCAAGCGAAGCGACGAAGCATTCGGCGGAATCCAGACAATTCTCGTTGGAGACTTTTTTCAGCTGCCGCCGATCAATCGTGAAGAAAATACAAAAACAAAGTTTGCGTTTACTTCAAATGCTTGGGAAGCGCTCAAGCCAGTTATTTGTTATTTGCATGAACAGCATCGTCAGGAAGATCCGAAGTTTCTAAATTTTCTTTCAGCACTCCGAACGAGCACGCTTTCAGAAGAACATTTCGATGTGCTGACTGCGCGTATTTCTCACTACGATGATCTTCCTTCGGATATTCCAAAATTATTTCCACACAACGCCAATGTTGATTTGCTAAACAATCAGGCACTTGGACAACTTTCCACTGACAGCCATGTGTATGAAATGGAAGCAGAAGGGAATCCTGTTCTCGTTGCTTCACTTGTGAGAAGTTGTTTGTCTCCTGAAAAACTAACTTTGAAAATTGGCGCAGCAGTCATGTTCACCAAAAATAATCCGCAAGTTGGATATGCAAACGGAACATTAGGTGTGGTTGTTGGCTTTGACCCATATTCAAGTAATCCAATCGTTGCAACTCGTGACGGACGCGATATTGTCGCTGAACCGATGGAGTGGGCGATTGAGGAAAACGGAAAGGTTCGTGCAAAAATTATCCAAGTTCCACTCCGCCTTGCGTGGGCAATGACTGTGCACAAAAGCCAAGGTATGAGCTTGGATGCTGCAGTGATGGATCTCTCTGCTTCATTTGAATTCGGACAGGGATATGTTGCGCTTTCTCGAGTCCGTAAACTCAGCGGCTTGTATTTACTTGGATGGAATGAAAAATCACTTCAGGTGCATCCGGAAATTCTTGAAGTGGATAGCACTTTTAAACAGCAGTCAGAAGTGGCCCGCGAAGGATTCAACGCGCTGACTCAGCCAGAGATTGAAACCATGCATGAGAATTTTATCCTTGTTAGTGGGGGAACACTTAAAAAGAAAATCAAAAAAATACAGAAAGAAAAAAAAGTAAAACCACTCGGATCACCGAAGCCTAAAAAGGGAGATACTTACAATGAAACATTGGCGCTGGTAAAATCAGGCAAGAAAATTTCCGACATCGCCAAAGAGCGTGGCTTTTCCGAGCAGACAATTTTTGGTCACATCGAGCGATTATTCGATGCCGACAAGCTCGGACTTGAGGATATTCTGAAATACGTATCACCAACACTGGAAAAAGATCTTCCCAAAATCCACAGCGCATTTTCCAAACTTGAAACAATTTGGCT
>DALYCO010000023.1:0-9845 GCA_031973655.1 Minisyncoccota bacterium
ATTATTCAGTCAAAGATCTTGAATCCAGTTGCTTCGTTTATTATTTCAAACAATACTTCAAAGGGAGACATTGTTTTGGTTACAATAAAGAACGGGGAATTACTGATTGAGATGAAGAAAAACAAGGTTAAAAAAGTTTCGACAGTTGTTTCGAGACAGAAAACGTCATCGATGTAGTATTTAGATAAAAGCCGGGCGCGCGAAGCGCGCCCGGCTTTTTGTTTGCATCGTCCATATATCCCCAAGTCATATTTAATAATGATTTTTTATCTGATATACTGTGACTACATGAATACGCAATCCAAACTTTCGTCTCGTCTTTTTATTGCGGGAAAAATTTCTTTTCTCGTGGTCGCAATCATTGCACTTACCGCATTGCCGCAGTACCTCTTTGCTGCAACCGGTACAATCAGCCCCTCACTAAAATATTCACAGTTTGATTACAATAGTGATCCAAGTAAGGATATTGATCTCGATAATAATGGTGTAAATGACCTCATTAACTGGGTTCCCTCAAACGTAGATCCATCAGACGTTGTTACTGTTTCTGATACTGCAATCACCGGTTATATTTGGGGAGAAACTGTGGGCTGGATTAACCTTTCGCCTACCAATACTGCTCCTGAATCTCCAGTTACAAATAACTGTGCAGGAGAATTGAGTGGATATGCTTGGGGTCAGAATACTGGATGGATCAATTTTGCTCCATCAATTGTTCAAAACACCGCGGACGAACCTAAAATTAATACTACTACTGGAAACATCACTGGAAAAGTCTGGTCTCAAAACTATGGTTGGATTGACCTCTCTTCACCTGAAGCAGGATTTACTGGATTGAATACAACTTGGCATGGTTGCGGCGGAACTACTACAAGCGGTACAACAACTTCAGGTACAACTTCAAGCAGCAGTAGCACGGGAGTCTGTCCTCCATTCATTTGCGGAACAACGACTAGCACCTCAGGAACAGGTACCTCTGGAACAACAACTACTGGTCCGACTACTTCTACATCAGGAACTACTGGCCCAACAACTGGAACAACCTCAGGAACAGGCACGTCAGGTCCTACTACTGGAACAACTACCACTGGTACTACTGGTGGAACCGGATCTTCGACTACAGGATTTACTTCTGGAGGCAATTCGGCCGGTATGCCAAACCCGACGGGATCTACCGGAGGAACTACAACTACATCTGGACCTACAAGCCCCACAACAGGAACAAACGGCACTGGGACTTCAGGAACTGGAAGTGGTGGAAATGGTGGCGGCCTCGGTAACTTCTTTACTGGAGGAACAATCATACCTAATCTTGAAAATATCCCTCCTGTAGTGCCTATCACTGTCGGAGTTGTCGGATTATTAACCACAATCCCAGGACTCCTTGCTCGTTTCGGAAGCATGCTCCTAACCGTTGCCCTCTATCGCAGAAAGCGCCCATGGGGAGTTGTATATGATTCACAAACAAAAGAGCCGCTTGATCCTGCATACGTTTCAGTCGTGGATACTGAAAGTGGTAAGGAAGTATACAATCAAATTACAGACATCGATGGACGCTACGGATTCTTCTTGAAAAAAGGAACATACCAAATCATCGTAAACAAGACTAATTATCTTTTCCCATCAAAACTTCTTGCTGGTCAGATGCGTGATTCGATTTACGAAAATCTTTACTTTGGCGAAACATTCTCAGTTACCGGAGAAGAAAAAGTTATTACATTGAACGTTCCAATGGATCGTCTTGCAACTGACTGGAACCAGGATGAAAAGCGAAGAAAGAATTTGTTACACTACTTCACTCGAAATCATGCACTTTGGGATGCATTGTTCAATATTTTGTTTATCGCCGGCTTTATCGCTTCAATTATTATTACCTTCATCTCACCGGTTTGGTGGAATATTCTCATGGTTGCTCTTTATGTCATCATTGTCATAATGCAGTCATTTGGATTCGGTCCAATCAAAACAGGAAAGGTGACTATGGGTGGAGCACCGCTTCCATTCGCAATTGTCCGAGTATTTAGCGCAGCAGCAAATCATGAAATCGCACATAGAGTTACTGACGAAGAAGGACGATACTATGTTTTGGTTCCTCGTTCAGATGTTTATGTGACAATAGAGACCAAAAACGCAGACGGCACGCTTACCAAAGTGTATACATCTCCAGTATTCCATGCGAGCAAGGGAGTGTTGAGCGAATCGTACGATCTCTAGCAAATTCTAAATAATATTGAGTAATCCCCGCGCGGCCGTAGGCCGCGCGGGGATTTGCGTGACAAAATCCAATTTTCGGCTATAATAGTTCAGTTCGCAAATATGCGTCGGTGGCAGAGTGGTCAATTGCATTTGACTGTAAATCAAACGCCTTCGGGCTACGGAGGTTCGAATCCTCCCCGGCGCACAGATAGAATTAAAAGCAAAACAGCCTTAAATAAGGCTGTTTTGCTTTTTAAAATCCTTGCAAAAAAATTTCAATTCTATATACTTTACCTGTAGATATTTGATTTTATCCTTATTTTATCAGCATTTTCTGAAACTAATTTTTTGCAAAAAATATGAAAGTAGCATTACTGTGCGGGGGACCATCGCTAGAACGAGGAATTTCACTAAACTCTGCACGATCTGTTCTCGACCATTTAGGAGGAGAAGGAATTGAAGTCGTGCCAATCTATTTCGATCACAAAAAACAGGCATTTCATATTTCAACCGCACAGCTATACTGCAACACGCCGTCTGACTTTGATTTTAAACTTGCAGAAACAGGTAAGCCACTTACAGAAAAAGCACTCGTCAAACTTCTCAAAAGTACTGACATAGTGTTTCCAGCGATGCATGGAACCTTCGGCGAAGATGGCGTAATCCAAGCTTTTCTCGAAAAAAATAATATTCCACATATTGGATCTCCTGAGAGCGCGTGTAAAAAAGTATTTGATAAGTTTAAAGCAAACCAACTCATTCATGAGAATGGTTTTTACACATTGCCATCGATGGTTCTAAAAATCTATGGAAAAGACCACAAGAAACTTGTGAGCGCATTTTTTAAGAAGCACAATATTACTCGCGCAATTGTGAAGCCTGCAACTGGAGGATCAAGTATAGGCGTATTTTCTGTTGATACCGTTGACGCCGCACTTGAAAGAGCAGAGCATATCTTTTCAAAGCGCATGGATACGCGCGTTGTTATTGAACCGTTTGCGCTCGGAACAGAATTCACTGTTATTGTTTTGGAAAATAGATTTGGACAAGGTGTCGCCGTGTTGCCGACTGAAATCGAAGCAGACTATAGTGAGCATCAGATCTTTGATTTCCGAAAGAAGTATTTGCCAAGCCGACAGGTGACGTATCACTGCCCGCCACGATTTCCAACAGAAGTAATTGAAAAAATTCAGATACAAGCTGAGCAACTTTGGAGTATTTTGGGTATGCAGGACTTTGCTCGATTTGATGGATGGGTAATGCCTGATGGAAATATTTGGTTCTCAGACTTTAATCCTATTTCTGGAATGGAACAGAACAGTTTCTTGTTTCAGCAATCGGCACGTATCGGATTCTCGCACCGCGATTTGCTCGTCTATATTCTTAGAAGCGCCTGCCGACGATATGGAATTCCATATGAAAAGAGCATCAAGATAGAAAACAAAAACCGCAAGCCCGTTGCAGTTCTCTTTGGTGGCAGTACTGCTGAACGACAGGTTTCGCTCATGAGCGGTACGAATGTGTGGCTGAAACTCCGCATGTCGCAGCAGTATGAACCAACACCATACCTCTTGGGATTTAATAGAGAAGTGTGGAAATTACCATACGCGCTCATTCTCAATCATACTGTTGAAGAAATAATTGAAAACGCAAAACGAGCTTCAAAAGATATGGAGCGTATTGGAGCACTCGCTGAAAAAGTGAAACAAAAACTTTCACTTGAAAAAGGAGATGTAAACGAAGCTTTCTTTTTACCGGAGCGAATTTCGCTTACTGACTTTATAAAAAAGCATCCGTTTGTTTTCTTGGCATTGCATGGAGGAATCGGTGAGGATGGAACACTCCAAGCGATGCTTACTAAGAACAAAGTGAAATACAACGGATCTGATGCTTCAACATCAATGCTCTGCATGGATAAGTGGAAGACGAATGAAGTAATAAAGAATCTCCATATTCCTGGAGTTTCTGTTGCGAACCATGTGTTGGTGCGCATGTCTACGTTAAATGAAAAAACAAAATACGCTGACCTATGGAAAAATATCACCGAAGAGGCTGGAAGCGATAGCTTGATTGTAAAACCTCGTGCTGACGGCTGTTCTGCTGGAATCGTTCGATTGATGAGCGCCCACGATCTCGAAAAATATGTTCTATACGCAAAGACTGCAGCACCGACTATTCCAAAAGGAATTTTCACCAATCAGCTTGAAGCTGTAGAAATGCCGCAATCAAAACTCGAGGAACTTATTCTAGAAGAATTTGTTACTACTGATGGTGTTAAGGTTCGTGGAAACAAACTGAAGCACACTAAAAAATCTGGATGGGTGGAGGTTACCGTCGGAGTATTGGAACAGAATGGCAAAAAACCTCGCGCACTCAATCCGAGCATTACCGTTGCTGAAGGTTCAGTGTTGTCAGTTGAAGAAAAATTCCAGGGTGGAACAGGCGTGAATATTACTCCACCACCAGCATCCCTCATCTCTGCTAAGAAATTAGAATGGACACGCGAATGCATTGCTAATGTCGCGGGTGCAGTAAATATCAAAGGATATTCTCGTATTGATGCTTTTCTGGAATTAAAAACAGGAAACGTAAAAATCATTGAGGTTAACACGTTGCCAGGACTGACACCTTCAACTGTTTTGTATCACCAAGGTTTGGCTGAGACACCTCAAATGTATCCGATCGATCTTTTGGAAACAATCATAAAAAGCGCAGAGTATTAGCATGCAAAAAAACAATGTGCGGACATGGGTGACAATCGACCGAAAGGCGATTGCATCAAATATTCGAATTCTTAAAAAGCAGTTGTTACCTAAAACAAAATTTCTTGCCGTAGTAAAAGCTGATGCGTATGGGCATGGCATGCTTGAGGTCGCAAAAACAGCAGCTGCCGCCGGCGCTGACTATTTGGGCGTGTTTGATATTGAAGAGGGAATTGCACTTCGAAAAGCGAAAATCAAAACACCGATTCTCGTGCTCCGAAGTATTTTTCCAGAGCAAGTTGAAATCGCAATCAAAAATGATTTAGAAATTGCTGTTTCTACATTTGAGCTCTTGGTCTCATTGAAGAAAGCTAAACTTAAAAAACCACTGAAGATTCACCTGATGACTGACACTGGTCTCGGTCGCGACGGCTTCTTGCTTGATCAGAGCGAACGAGTGTTGGCGTTACTCGACCAGAATAAGAATATCCAGGTCGTTGGGCTGGCGACGCATTTCTCAGCATCTGAAAGTCGCTTACATGATTCATATACCGTCATGCAGGTGGCCTTTATTTTTGAATGGCAGAAGATGTTGGCTGAAATTGGTATTCATCCAATGGTACATGCAAGCGCTACGGCGGGAGTTTTTCTTTCGAAAGAATTTGGAATTGGTTTGGTGCGTTTCGGAATTGGTATCTACGGTCTCTGGCCATCAGATGAAACTGAGCAACTTTCCCGTGGTGCGATTCTTAAGCCTGCACTTGAATGGAAAACGGTGGTAAATGAAGTAAAAGAATTGCAGGCGGGAAGTTTCATTGCCTATGATCTGACTGCTCGGCTGCAGCGCAATAGTATTGTTGCAATTCTCCCCGTCGGCTATTCAGATGGCTATCCTCGCAGCGCTTCCAACAAGGGATCAGTTCTGATTCATGGAAAGCGCGCCCGTATCCTCGGGCGCGTCATGATGAATATGATCGTCGTCGACATCACCGACATCCCAAAAGTAAAACCTGGCGATACGGTAACCCTTATTGGTTCCGACAAAGGCGCTATGATTTCCGCCGAAGAAGCTGCTGAAGCGGGGGATACTATTAACTATGAAATAGTGACTAGAATCGACCCTCGAATACCTCGTATCTATAGATAAAACTTACCCCTTGCTTTTTTACCGCTTTCTGGTAGTATCTTCATATATGTCACAGGATAATTTGGTCAAAATACAGAATAAAGCAACGAAGCAGACAATCTGGACTCGACGCCCTAAAAAGAGCAAGACAACAGGCGTGCCTCGTAAGCTCGAACTCAAAAAATACGACAAGAAAGTTCGCAAGCACGTTACTTTCAAGGAAGTTAAAAAGTAGATTTTACATCGTAACTTTGCTAGTATATAAAAAGTCAGCGTTTGCTGGCTTTTTATATAGCTGGGCAAACAGCGAACAAATGGGCGATTAGTTTAGTGGTAGAACGAAGGTCTCCAAAACCTTTGGCGGAAGTTCGATTCTTCCATCGCTCGCTTTTATTTCTTTAGAAGGCTTTTAGATTTTTCTAGTCCTTTCTTCATATCAGTTGGTCTTATCCAGAGAATAGTTGAATCTCGCTTAAACCATGTCATTTGCCGTTTTGCATACTGCCAAATGGCCTTTTCGAGTTCTGACACCATTTCCTCTTTAGACAGCTTCTTTTGGAGGTATAGAGCGCTATAGCGTGCCTCGAGACCAAGGTCATGCATGCGTTTCCATGATATTCCAGATTTGTGCAGTGCCTCGGCTTCTTTAAGCATGCCTTGCTTGATACGTTTCAAAAGACGAATATGAATTCGTTTCTTGAGTTCCGTCTCAGGAACTGTCAGTCCGATCATAAGCAGATCGTATGGCGATTCTTTTTCAGAAAGTTTTGGAACGCTACCAAGCGCCGTCGCAATTTCGATAGCACGAACGAGGCGGACTTTATTTTTTTGATCGATTGTTTCTGTGCGGGTTGGATCTAGTTTTCGTAATGTTGCCAAAAGAGTTTCAAGAGAAAGTTTTTCTAGTTTTACACGAAGGGTCGGATTTGGAGGAACTTGCGGAAGTACTTGGCCAGAAATTACAGCATCAATATAAAAACCAGTTCCTCCGACGAGAATTGGAAGATTTCCACGCTTAGAAATTTCGGTAATTATTCTCGCGGTCTTTTTCTGAAAGTCGGCAACTGAAAAAACCTTCTTAGCAGAAACCACATCCAAGAGATGATGCGGAATGCCACTCATTTCTTTCTTGGTAATTTTACCGGAGAGGAGATCAAGGCTTTTGTAAACCTGCCGAGAATCAGCTGAAATGATTTCGCATTTCGTACCAGTTTTATTGAGCGATTTTGCCAAAGATACGGCAAAATCGCTCTTGCCAGTCGAGGTTTGGCCAAGAACGACAATAAGCTTGATCTTTTCTTTGGTTTTCATGTGTGCCCGGGGGGAGAGTCGAACTCCCACATCTTTCGATACTCGATTTTGAGTCGAGCGCGTCTACCAATTCCGCCACCTGGGCTTGTCCTGCATAGCTTCTAGCGAAGAAGGGCAAGTGGAGAGTATTCTACCTAATATCCCCAGAGATTTCAACTATTTGCCGAAATGTAAGTGTGCTACAATTGCCCCATGTCAGAACTATACTCAAACTCGATTTTCTTCATTGAAGTCGATAAAATCGTCCCAAACCCATATCAGCCACGCCGAGAATTCGACGAAGCACCGCTTCGCGATCTTGCAGAATCAATCCGCCAATACGGAGTACTCCAGCCGCTCACGGTATCTCGTGTTGAGCGAATAAAAGAAGACGGAGGTATTGTTGTCGAATACGAACTCATTGCCGGTGAGCGCCGATTGCGTGCGTCAAAACTTGCAGGAATTCCTCAAGTGCCAGTTATCATCCGAACAGGTGACAACGCAATGGCAAAGCTCGAACTTGCGATCATTGAAAACCTTCAGCGTGAAGATTTGAACGCAGTTGAACGAGCACGAGCCTTTCTCCGATTCGTAGATGAATTTAAATTCTCACATGCGGACATCGGAAAGAAAGTCGGCAAGAGCCGAGAATATGTTGCGAACACATTACGCCTCCTTCAGCTTCCCGAAGAAATGTTGAATGCATTGTCAGAAGGAAAAATCAGCGAAGGTCATACTCGACCGCTCATGATGTTGAATGACCGTCCAGAAGAACAGCTTGTTTTGTTTAAAGAAATTCTCTATAAAAAAATCAGTGTTCGAGAAGCAGAACGAATCTCACGACGTATTGCTACGGACAAAGTTCGCAAAAAGGAATATCTTGTTGATCCAGAAATTCTTGAAATTGAACACAAGCTTCAGGAAACATTGGGTACTCGTGTCCATGTTGAAAAACGAAATGTTGGAGGATCTGTTACTATCGACTTCTTTTCAAATGATGATCTCCGAACTATCGTAGCGCTTGTTGATGCAAGCAAAAATTCCGACGGTTCCAACGTAAATATGCTCGCTCGTTTTGAGGCAAGTCAGGGGATTGCCCCTACTCCAGTTATCGAATCTGCCCAGCAGGCGGTGGAGAATGCCGAAGCTCAAGCAGTTTCAGAAGAAGCTTCTGAAATGCCGCTTCCAGAAACAGAAGGCATTAACACGACTGATGATCGATCGAAAGAAGAGATTAAGCAAGCTGAAGAAGATCCTGATTTGTATAACATCAAGAATTTCTCACTCTAAAAATAAAAAAAACCGCAGATCTACGATCTGCGGTTTTTTTTATTTATTCTTTACTGTTCGATTTTAAATATTTGTGGATACGATTACGAGCGATAGAGGTCTTTGCGAATTCTAGCCATTTAGCATTTGGCTTGGCGTTCTTTTGAACAACAATCTCGCAGATATCTCCATTATGAAGCTTGGTATCAAGCGACACATATTTTCCATGAATTTTTGCACCAGTAGCGTGATTGCCTACATCTGAGTGTACATTGTAAGCAAAGTCGATAACGGAACCATTTTCTGGTAAGTCGATAACGTCACCTTTTGGTGTAAATGCAAACACGCGGTTTTTGAAGAAGTCCATCTTGAGCGATTCAAAGAATTGCTCGGTGTCGGTAATATTTTTCTGTGCATCTTTCAAGTGTTCAATCCATTCATATCGTTTGCGAACATCTTTGTCTCCAAGCTTTATTTTTTCTTTGTATGCGTAGTGAGCGGCGATACCGTATTCAGCTTCGAGGTGCATTTCTTCAGTTCGAATTTGGATTTCAACAATTCCACCAGTACCAGTCAGCACAGTTGTGTGCAAGCTTCGATAGCCGTTAGGTTTTGGAAGAGCAATGTAGTCTTTGATTTTTCCAGGAAGTGGGCGCCATCCTCCATGGATTACACCAAGTACTTGGTAACAATCCTCAATAGTTCGGACAATAATACGCAACGCCATGATGTCATACACTTTATTCATGTCGCCATCATATTTTTGAAGTTTTCTCCAGAGTGAATACAAATGCTTCACTCGATAATCCATGCTGACAACAGTAAGCTTCACGTCCTTTAATTTTCGATCAAGTGAATCCTTGAACTCAACAAGATATTTTTCATCTGCGTCTTTTCGCTGAGCAAGTAATTCTTTAACATGAACGTATTCAGATGGGAATGCAAAAGGGAATGCTGCGTCTTCGAGTTGGCCGCGGAGTTTACCCATGGACAATCGGTTTGCGAGCGGAGCATAAATTTCAAGAGTCTCTAGAGCGATGCGACGCTGTTTTTCAGGATTAACGTGTTGGAGAGTCTGAACATTGTGCAGACGGTCAGAAAGCTTGATGATGATCACTCGGAAGTCTGCGGCGATGGCAACGAAGAATTTTCGAAGATTTTCGACATTCCGTTCGACGCCTTTATACTTGAGGGTACCAAGTTTCGTAACTCCTTTTACCATATCGAGAATTTCCTTGCCGAATTCTTTTTCAATTTCTTTC
>DALYCO010000024.1:0-8959 GCA_031973655.1 Minisyncoccota bacterium
TGATGAACCTCAGGTTGTCACTCTTACTGCAAAGGGCGTCAAAGAAGTTACTGCAGCTGATATTTCAGCAACTGGTCAGGTAGAAGTTTTGAACCCTGAACAGTATATCTGCGAACTTACAGATAAAAGCTCAAAGCTCAATATTGAAATCACTATCGAAAAAGGTCTTGGATTCGTTCCACGAGATACTCACCAGAAAGGCAAGGTAGACATCGGCACAATCGCTGTTGACGCTATCTTCAGCCCAATCCGACGTGTTGCCTACGAAGTAGAAAACATGCGTTATGGTGACAAGACAAACTACAACCGATTGCGCATTATCATCGAGACAGACGGAACACTTACTGCACGACAGGCTCTCGAACGCTCAATCGAAATCATGATCCTTCAGCTCCAAGCTATCTTTGACTTTAAAGTCGACCTTGTCCGTGAGGACGTATCGACTGAACGAGTCGGAGGAAGCATGGAAAGTTCAAAGGAAGAGTCGAAAGACAAGGAAGATGTCACTGATGTCATGAAGACACGCATTGATACTCTCAATCTCTCAACTCGAACCCTTAACGCTCTTAACGCAGCAAACATCCGAACACTTGGTGGCATTGCTCGAAAGAAAGAAGAAGATCTCCTTGAGATCGACGGCTTGGGCGAAAAGGGAATAGAAGAAATTAAGCGCACTCTCGACCAATACGGTTTGGCGCTTAAGTAATCAGTCAAGATAAATATAGCAGCATTTTATGAGACACCACAACAACGTTAGAAAATTCGGAAGAAACAAGAACCAGCGCCGCGCGCTTTTGAAGGGTCTCGCTCTTTCTCTTATAAAGAAGGAGAGCATCACCACTACTGAAGCAAAGGCAAAGGAACTTCGCCCATACGTAGAAAAGATGGTTACACAGGCGAAAGCAGGTGGAGCAGCTAATCGACGTCTCTTGAACGCAAAACTCATGAACCATGACAATGATGTTCAGAAGCTTATGGGAACCCTTGCAGAACGATACAGCACACGAAATGGCGGAAATATCCGCGTTATGAAACTCCCAGCCCGAAAGTCGGACGGCGCACCAATGGCTATAATCGCATTTGTATAATTCTATGATTCACACTATTGACGCAAAAGGAAAGACACTCGGACGAACAGCAAGCACTGTTGCAAAGCTCTTGATGGGCAAGGACAAGGCTAGCTTTGAACGACACATGATTACTGGCAGCAAAGTTAACTTGATCAATGTCTCACAGGCAAAGATCGACAAAACAAAGCTCGACACTAAGACATATGCTCGTTACTCAGGATACCGTGGCGGTTTGACAAAGGAAAAAATGAGCATGCTCGCAGGACGAAAAGGTTTCGGTGAAATCTTCAAGCTCGCAGTATACGGAATGCTTCCAGCGAACAAGCTCCGAACTGAAATTATGAAAAACCTAACTGTTTCTGAATAGTATTATGGAAAAGAAAAAATACATCGAAACAACTGGACGCCGCAAGACTTCAACAGCTCGCGTACGAATTACTGAAGCTTCAAAGAACACTATTGTCGTCAACGGCAAAGAAGCAAAGGAATACTTTCCTACACGAGAATTGATCAAGATCATCTACGACGCTTTCACAGTCGCTAAGCCTGAGAAAGACTTCGAAGTTACGGTCAAGGTTATGGGTGGAGGAATCCACTCACAGGCTGAAGCAATCCGACACGGACTTGCCCGCGCACTCGTTGAACTCGACGAAACATTCCGAACAATCGTCAAAAAAGAAGGCTACCTCAAGCGAGATCCTCGCGCAAAGGAACGCCGAAAATTCGGACTCAAGAAAGCTCGCAAGGCCCCACAGTGGTCAAAGCGTTAAGCTCAAAACAACAAGCTCCCTCACGGGAGTTTTTTGTTTATATGCCCAGAGCATGCTACAGTACTCACATGAAATCGAAGGGCTCGGAGTTGTGGGACGTCATAGTAATCGGCGGCGGCGCATCAGGAATGATGGCTGCTATTTCGGCTGCAGAAAATGGCAAACGGGTTCTTGTTCTTGAGAAGAATAAATCACTTGGAGAGAAACTCAAAATTACCGGTGGAGGCCGCTGCAATATCACTAATGCTGAATTCAATGTCCGCACCTTTTTGAAAATATATGGCAAGGCTGAACCGTTTCTTCACTCTCCATTTTCACAATTTTCAGCAAAGGATACGTTTACTTTTTTTGAAAGCCGAGGATTGCCTTTAGTTGTTCAGGCCCGCAATCGTACTTTTCCTAAAAGCGAAAAGGCGGTTGATGTTTTTAATGTTATGAAAAAAGCGCTTGAAAAAGCTGGGGTAACAGTTGAGACACAAACTACTGTAAAGAAAATTATTCATCGAGACGGCAAAATTACTAGCGTGCTTACAAATTCTGGTGAATATCAGGCAACTTCATATATTCTCGCAACAGGAGGTGAATCGCACCCAGAAACTGGATCAACAGGCGACGGATTCCGTTGGTTACAAGATCTTGGCCATACTGTAAAAACTCCAACACCAACGATTGTTCCGTTGGCTGTAGAAGAAGAATGGGTAACATCACTCGCAGGTGTTTCTCTTACGTTTATGAAAATAAACTTTTTTCTGAATGGAAAACGCTCCTTTTCAAAAACCGGAAAAATATTGTTCACGCACTTTGGCCTTTCCGGCCCGCTTATCTTGAATAGCGCTACGCAAGTTGCTGACTTGCTCCAAGAGGGCCCCGTTCATACAGAAATTGACGCATATCCAGATACTGATCACGGTGCTTTGGAAAAGCAGATCATTGCAGTATTCGACGCAAACAAAAACAAAATGCTTAAAACGATTTTTAAAGACATTGTTCCAGCAGGAACTGCTTCAGCGATTCAAACTCTCCTTCCTGAAATTGATTTTGAAACAAAAGTGCACTCAGTAAAAAAGGAAGACCGAAAGCGTATTGTACATTTACTCAAGGCATTGCCACTTACTATCAGCGGACTAATGGGATTCGATCGAGCGGTGGTTGCTGATGGCGGTGTTACTCTGGATGAAATTGATACAAAAACAATGCGATCTAAAGTACTTACTAATATGTTTGTGACAGGGGATTTGCTGCATATTAATCGTCCTTCAGGAGGATACTCACTTCAATTGTGCTGGACAACCGGATATGTAGCCGGAATCTCAGCTTAGAAATAAAAATTTTATCTTTTCTTCATCTAGTGTAGGTATACTAATATAATTATTAGTAATTTCTACTAAATACAATGATTCAGAAGATACCTAAAAAGAAAATAACACTTGAACATTTGGCGATTATGATTGCTCAAGGCTTTCAAGGTCTAGAACAAAGGCTTGGAGATCGAATTGATGTGGTAGAAGAATCAGTACAAGATCTAAAAAAAGAAGTATCAGCGACTAACGATCGCTTTGTTCCTTGGTACGCATTTGAGTCTCTGGTTAACCGTATCGATATCATTGAAGGACGAGGAAATTAGTGCATTTGAAACTTGCCTATAAACAAGTATAATAGCCGATATGACAGACGAACTAGACCCAAAAATGCCCGGAAACGAGGCTGCTATCGATACTAACGAGGAAGACACAGACGATGTTGTTGAATTCGTTTTCAACGCAGACGGCGAAGAAGATCTTAAGGCTACACTAAAAAAGCTCCGAAAAGACCTCAAAGATGAAAAGACAAAGAGCATGGAGTATCTCACTAACTGGCAACGCGAGCGTGCGGATTTTCAGAATTTCAAAAAAGGGGAATCTGACCGTATTTCGCAAATGGGAGGCTATGTTCGTGAGAAAATGACGGAAGACTTGCTTCCTGTTTTGGATGCTTATGATATGGCATTTGCGAACAAAGAAGCATGGGAAAAAGTTGAGAAGAACTGGCGAATGGGCGTGGAATATATCCACCAGCAGCTTATCAAGGTTTTGAATGACAATGGCATCGAAGAAATCGCCACAAAAGAAGGTGACGTATTTGATTCATGAGCCTATGCAGAATACTGAAACCGATGATGCATCACTTGATCACACAATCGCAAAGATAATTCAGAAGGGATATAAAGCGAAAGACCGCATTCTTCGTCCCGCACGAGTGAATATTTACAGCAAGAAAGCGTAGACTTACTATAATAATCAGTGCCTCATTTATGAACAAGAAAAAATACATTAGTATCGCAGTAATTGCAGCAATTATTATCATCGGTGGATTAGTACTCGCATATATTTCACAAAAAAATAAACAAGCTGAGGTTGCTGTTCCAATAGCAGAAGTTACTGGAGTATCAACTGATGGTAAAGAACAATCTTTAGCAATTAATCCAACAGTTAAGGCACTACCGTCTACAGTACTGAATTCAAAAATTTCATTTTCATACCCTGAAAACTGGGGACTATGTTCAAGCGGTACTCTTTCTGTTCTCGCTGAAAAATATGAAGGAGATTGTCCTCCTGTTGTAACGGCAAATGATGAAGCTTCATTTAATTTTCCGGCTACGTATAAAGGAATTGTGTATACGCTAAAGACCCTAGACCTTGCAAAGAGCAACGCAGCAGGCTGTTCAACTGCAAACGAATGTATTGCAAAGGTGCAAACATTTAGTGACATTTCTGGCTTCACACAGCAAACATATAATGGACATCCGGCTATCTGCTTTAATTTTGCTGGAGCAAATGGTGGTGGAACTATCTGGCAGCTATTCTTTACTGATACTGATTCTGTCTCGTTTATCCAATACTCAGGTCACACTGCATGTTCTTCAAACAAGCAAATTGACGCAATATTGAAGAGCGTGAAAATCGTAAAATAAATATGGAAAACAATAATCCATTCAATCAGAATTCCCATTTCAATAAACCAGCTCAGGTTTTAAAACCTATGGGAACTTTTCTGAAGACAGATGAGAATGGATATTTAATTCCAGAAGTCTCTTTAAGTAAGGTTCAGGAGAAACTTCTTCCAGTGGTTGCTTCTGGTATTGTAATTGGGAAAGAATTATTCGGAGAAGATTTACACAGTGTCTATTTGCGAGGTTCAGTAGCAAAAGGAGCTTTTATAGACGGCATATCGGATTTCGATTTTAAGTTTGTAACCAAGGAAAAAACTACGAAGGAACTGGAAAATAAGCTTACTGACGCTCTTGCTGAGCTTGCTAAAAAATATCCTGAAATTACAAAGATAGACAAAGGAATCAGTTTTGTTGAAGAGTTTACAAAAGGGAAAAACCCTATCAATAAATATCAGACGCTCTGTGTATATGGTGAAGATCTTTCAAAAGATTTGCCGCCACTTAAGCCAGGAAAAGAAACAAGAGGCGCTTCAAAATCTATCCTTAGGACAATGAGTGAGATGTTGGTTGCTCTTGAAACTGAAAATAACCCTTCTGTGTTACAAAGAAATTCTGTAAAGATTTGCAAGCAAATTATTCGTAGTGCGCACGATCTTGTTGGTGAGAAGCTTCAGCGATATACCCGGGATGTGTACCCAGCATATGAAGGCGCAATCCAGGTATATCCTGAGCAAAAAGCACTGCTGCATCGTATTGCTGAAATTGCTGTTTTTGGGAGCACTAATAAACAGGAACTCATATCTCTAATTGAGCAATCAAAAGCATTCCTAGAACCTGAACTGACTACTGTATTTGGAGCAAAATAAAAATCCATTCACGTTGGGAATGGATCAAGGCATTTTGTGAGTTTAATTTTTTTATTTCGTTGTAGATTTGCTTCGTAGTTTCTGCCGGGGTAGAGTCCGACTAATTTTTCGCATTTAAAATACGGGTTCGTTACGCTGTAGGTTTTTCCAACTTGTTCACTGTCTTCTGATTCTGTACATTCTGCCGTCCATAGACCAGGCAGAATTTTTACTTTAATTTCACTCATTACTCATTTTTATTTGTTTGGATAATATCACAGTATGCTGTGTTTGACAAAAGGATATACGAACGGTAAGGTAGTAAAAAACAACTATACAGATATGAATACATTAATACCTATCCAAGAAGCATTTTGCCCATGTTGCGGTGCTGATATCCTTAAAAAGGTTACCTTTAAGCGTAATCAATTTACAGAGAAACAAAAAGCGTACTTTGTTGCAAAAAAATCAATCATCCAACGAATTACACAAAAACCTATTTTTGTGGGAAAAGAAAAAAAAGACGTTGAAGAATATTTTGCCAGCACTAAGGTTTCTGAACTCTCTATTGTGTGCGAGAACGGACACCGTGTTGGTTTTAAAATTAACGACAAAACAGGCGAGTTGCTCGAGATAGTAACTCCAGTAGGAATAGAAGTGGCCACACCTGTTCTTGCAATCGAAGAAGAAAAAAAAGAAGAAATAATAGTCCCTGTTGTTCCAAAAATTGTTCTTGAAGAACCGAAATTCAGGGTACAGCACAACAAACCTACTACTTCCGATTTTGGAAAAGTATTCACACCGTCACAGGAAGAAGCCTGGCTCTTTGTGAACAGACATCCATGATATAAACCATAATTTGAACTTTAAGAAAGGCGATTTACTCGTCTTTCTTTTTTTTATTTCTGAAAGACTTTCAGGAATTCGACTTCGGTTTCTTCGTCGATAGTATTCGTCACAATGACGATGAATTCGGTGGTGAGGCCGAGGTCTTTTTTGATGTTCTTGAAGAGGTGTTCAAATGGGTACATTGAAATCCACACTGAGTTTTTCAAACATACGAATCCTGCTTTCTTGAGAAGGTAGCGGAGAGACTCACGCTCGTTCTTTCTTTCTTCAGGAAGATCGAGGATAACGATGCGCCAAAAGCCATCCCAGACTGGGTTTGGTAGGGTAGCGCTGGCATCGAGTTTGATGCTAAGGGCCTTTTTCTTGCCGTCTTTGGTCAAACGGGCGTACTCACCTTGGCCACCGGCTAAGTTCTCGATGAGACCGGCCTCCCGAAGGCCCTTGAGAGAGCGTGTGATGGCATAGGAAAGCTTTTTATCACTTGGATCGGTTTCCACCTTCTCGGCTAGTTCAGGCACTGAAATAGCGGGTTTTTCGGAGAGGATTTTTAAGATTTTTTTAGAAAAGTCTTGCTTTTTCATAGCATATGTAATTAAATACCTAGGAATGTAGGTCTGGAAGTTCCGGATAAGTCAGACGTGATAGCGTTGTTCTTTATTTTTTGACCGATTTTTAGTACAACGGTTCCTCTATCAATCATTCATTGGCCAGTGCTCGAACGCTGGCCTTTTTTATACTCAATTTAAGAATATTTGACATTATAGCATGCATAAATATCTATTCAGTGGTCACGAAATACTTGTCAAAAGTAGACGTGTTCTATATAATAGCTGTGGATAACTTTATTACCAACCATTAAAAGTAATTTGAGTAAAAACTATGAGTAAAATACTTGGAATCGACCTCGGTACAACAAACTCGGCTTTTGCCATCATCGAAGGTGGTCAGCCGAAAATTTTGGAAAATGCTGAAGGCATGCGTACAACTCCTTCCATTCTCGCTCTTTCAAAGACTGGCGAGCGATTGGTTGGTGTAGTTGCAAAACGCCAGAGCGTTACAAACCCAAAGAACACTATTTATCAAATCAAGCGATTCATCGGACACAACTTCGACGAAGCTGATGTTCAGAGCGACATCAAATCAGTACCGTTCGACGTTCGTAAATCAGCTAATGGCGGAATTGAAGTAAAGTTCGGCGAAGAATGGAAGCGTCCTGAAGAAATTTCAGCGATGATCCTCCAGAAAATGAAAGCTGACGCTGAAGCTCGCATTGGTGAGACTATCACTGAAGCAGTTATTACAGTTCCTGCATACTTCAACGACGCGCAACGTCAGGCAACAAAAGACGCTGGTAAAATCGCAGGACTTGATGTCATGCGTATCATCAACGAACCGACTGCTGCGGCGCTCGCATACGGATTCAACAAGAACAAAAATGAAAAGATCGCAGTATTCGACTTCGGAGGAGGAACATTCGACGTCTCAGTTCTCGAAGTTGGAGATGATGTTATCGAAGTGAAGTCATCTGACGGTGACTCACACCTCGGAGGTAAAGACATCGACCAAAAGATCATCAACTGGCTCGCAGATGGTTTCCAGAAAGAAAACGGTATCGACCTCCGCAAGGATGCACTTGCTCGACAGCGTCTCGATGATGCTGCTGAAAAAGCAAAGATTGAACTCTCAACTGCAGTTCAGACAGAAGTAAACATTCCGTTTATCACATCTGGTGAAGCAGGACCACTACACCTCGTACGAACAATGTCTCGAACAGATCTCGAAACATTGACTCAAGAATTCATCGACCGCGCAATGATGATCACTAAGCGTGCGATTGAAGCATCACCATTCAAAGTTGGCGAAATCAATGAAGTGATCCTCGTTGGAGGACAGACTCGTATGCCAGCAATGCAGGCTGCAGTAAAAGCATTCTTCGGTAAGGAACCAAACCTCACTGTGAACCCAGACGAAGTAGTTGCTCTCGGAGCAGCAGTTCAAGGTGGAGTTTTGAAAGGTGATGTTCGTGACGTGCTCTTGCTCGATGTTATTCCATTGTCACTCGGTATTGAAACTCTTGGTGGTGTAGGAACAAAACTTATCGAAAAGAACACTACAATCCCAACTTCAAAGTCACAGGTATTCTCAACTGCTGCTGACAACCAGACTTCAGTAGAAATCCATATCGTTCAGGGTGAACGACCAATGGCCGCTGACAACAAGTCTCTCGGACGATTTATCCTCGACGGAGTGCCACCAGCACCACGAGGTATGCCTCAGGTTGAAGTTACCTTCGATGTTGACGCAAACGGAATCCTCAATGTGAAAGCTATGGAAAAGTCTTCAGGAAAAACTCAGACAATCCGCATTGAAGCTTCATCAGGTCTTTCAAAAGAAGAAATCGAAAAGATGCAAAAAGACGCTGAACTTCATGCAGAAGAAGACAAGAAAAAGAAAGAAGCAGTTGAAACAAAGAACACTGCTGAAATGATGATCTTC
>DALYCO010000025.1:0-219 GCA_031973655.1 Minisyncoccota bacterium
ACCTATTGCGATATTCTGAGTATCAATAATTAAACGGATATTATCAACAGTATCAGGCATGAGTTTTGTCAAACGATCCTTGTCAGACAACGAAAGGTTGTTGAATTTGACCATAAGGTCGTTTCGGACTTTGAGAAGTTGTTGGGAGTTATTGAGTGCCTGGTCGTACGCTGACTGCACTGTTCGGAGAGAACCAACCTCTTTGTACGCTGGGTTCGT
>DALYCO010000025.1:354-8757 GCA_031973655.1 Minisyncoccota bacterium
CCCCGTCGACTGGTGTTTGGGTTGGTGGATTGGAAACTGGTGCGTTGCTTGATCGGGCAAGAGAAGATCGGTAGAGAACAAACTGAGGATCAACTGAGAATGTCAGGTCGAACAAAACTGCTCCTTGGTCATTCGGTGCAAGGTTTGAAAATACTGGTTCCTTGATGTATTTGTTTTCAGCAAGCTTTGCTGACTCAAGCGCAATAGCTGTATAGCTCTGGCTTTTACCACTCATTTGAACAATGATCTTTGCAGTTGTACCTGATCCAGTAATAGCGTATGAAAACTTAGTAAACTGTATTGACTTCAATGTTGCTTCCTGGAGTTCCTGAAAGATTGGAGAAACTGAGATGTGGTCAGTGAGAACTGCGTTAGCAGCACTGATACGCTTGTCTGTCATTTGGAGCTCACGGATAATATCACCTTCGAATGCACGTTCAGCTTTCTGAAGATCAATCTTCATCTGTGCGACTTGGCTAGTTAATGATGATCGGTAAAAATATACGAAGCCTGCCCCAATCAATGAAGCGATAAAAAGAATCGTAGCAAGAAAGAGAAAAATGCTTACTGATTTTGGACGCTCAACGCGGTCCTCAGCAAGTGCTCGCTTCGGTATGAATGATGTTTGGAAGTTTTGGTCCATCTGTTGCTTCTATTGTAATACGCAAATCAATATAAGTATAGTGCAAGACAGCCGATAAGTGGAAAACTAAAGTATTACTGAAGTTTTCGAAGCGCCAATCCTACTGCGATCGCGAATTCAGGTCCTGTTGTTTTAAGCACATTTTCCAAGAATGCTGGTGCTTCTACTTTTCCAAACGGATTTGCAAGCTCTACATCACAGGTAAAGTTTGTTCGTGCAGCTTCAAAGAATCCTTTGAGCATCGATCCCCCACCGGAGAGAATGACTTTTGAAACTGTCTTCTGGTATTTACGTTCGTATCCGAGAATAGCGCTGTTTGCTTCAGTGAGAACATAGTCCACAGAAAGTTTTGTAATGTCTGCAACGTTCTTGTCGAGAGAGCTTCCATACAATCCGAATTCACGTTTCATTTCTTCAGCTTTTGAGAAAGGAATCGAAAGTGATTTTGAAAGAGCGATAGTAATATCCTGAGAACCACGGTTGATAATGTGGAATGTTTTGACGATACCGTATTCTACGATAACTACTTTTGTTCGTGATGCGCCAAAATCAAGCAGCATTACCGGAGAAAGTTCGTGTGCAAAAGTTGAACGAATATCGCTAAATACTTCGATCTCGAAAAATCCTGAAGCGAGATCAGTCTTTTTTACGATGTTTTTATATTTAGAAATTGTTTCATTATGAATAGCAGCAACAAGTACTTCGTTCTTTGCTGCAGTCTCTCCCTGATTCATAGAGTCGCCAAGAGATTCCTCCTTTTTTGGAATCACCCAGTAATCGAGCGTGACTTCGGTGATTGGAACAGGAATATATTTGCGTGCTTCTGTCGGAACAATTGTTGCGAACTGGCTCTCAGTAATAGATCCAGGAAGTTCGAGGACGAAGATCAAGCTGGAAACAGAAGGAATAGAGAATCCACCTTCTGTGGTCGTAACACCAGATTCACGAACAACATCTACAAGAGCAGTTCCAAGTTTATCCTCTGGCAAGTTAGTGACGGCACCAACATCAAGATCTGCATATGGTCCGAGAGCCAATGCTCCATATGTTTCAAGTATAGCCTTACCTCCTTTTTTCTTGAGCTGAACCACCTTAATAGATGAAGTTCCAATGTCAACGCCAATAACGCTTCCCCCGCTCGATGAGCTTGAAAATTGATTCATGATATTTTGAAATATATTCTTAAAAGGATTGTCCATGCGAACGAGAAAAACTTTATAGTACTTTCAGAAGTATATCATACTTTATCCTTATGCTACGAGGGTGTATCGACACTTTCTCAACATTTGCAGATCATTCATTGCTCAGGCTGCCGACCTGCTCTTTCCACAATCCTGTCTAGGCTGCGGAGAACAAAGAATAGTACTTTGTCGGAATTGTCTCAAAGACATACCCAAGCCAGAAAAAAATCTGCCGGACTGGATAGGAGCTCTCTTTTCCTACAAAAGTACTCTCATAAAAAACAGTATCTGGCGCCTCAAATATAAGTACACTTACGATATTGGAAAGGTTTTTGGCGAACTGTTGTTTGAAGTATTGTTTGCAGAAGTTTCAGGCGTTACGTCTTATGGAATACAACATGTGTATCTTATTCCAATCCCTATTTCCAATAAACGGATTAAAGAACGTGGATATAACCAAGCCGCACTTCTCACCAACGCAATTCTAAATCACGATCATGCAGGTATATTTAAAGACGGCTCCCAATTTTTGAAACGAAGAGAAATGATAAGCAGGCAGTCGCATACAAAAAATAAATCAGAGCGTCTTAAAAACATTCAAGGATCATTTGTTCGAGGGATCCCTCTTCGTGAAGGATCGCACTTTATACTAATTGATGATGTAGTGACCACAGGAGCAACGCTGGAAGAAGCCAAGAAAGTCTTAATTGCAATGGGAGCAACGAAAGTGACCGCCTACGCCATCGCACACTAGATATGGTATATTTATCCGCATGAGCGAAACTACTGCTTCCAAGAAGCCAACATGTCCGGATTGCGGCAATGCACCGGTCAACCACACGATCGAAAAATCAGCTATCTTTGTGCACGCGCTACTTGATCCAATCAATATGAATATGGATAAAATATGGCGCTGGATGGAACCCGTCATCGGTCCTCTTCTTTACAAATATCTACTTCCGTCGATGCTACGGTTGTTTGTAAAAATAAACTTAGGAAAACGAGCAGATAGTCCCGACGAACTTACTGGCGGACGAGCTCGCGTATTTTGGGAAGAAGCGAAGCGTCGAGGAATCGACATGTGGGAATTCCAAGCGCTTGGTCGCGGCCGAGAAATATTTATCGCTTCATGGAAAGGACAGGAACGGGTTTTTGATGGACTTCCACGATCAGGAGACAAATCCTCATCTTCCCTGCTTTGGATGGATAACAAAGGAATTATGCGCGAGCGATTCGAGGAGGCAGGTATTCCTATCGCAAATGGTGGTGTATCTGGGACATGGCGTAAAACCAAAAAGTTTTTTAATAATCTAGAAAAGCCTGTCATCATCAAACCTAACCTCGGATCACGAAGCCGTCACACAACAACGCATATTGAGACAGAAGCCGAACTCAAAGCAGCGTATGATCTCGCGAAACAATTATCACCTTGGGTTGTTATTGAGGAAGAACACAAAGGATTGGTATATCGTGCAACAGTTATTGGTATGAAACTTGCTGGTGTTCTTCGACGCGAACCTCCATGCGTGTATGGCGATGGAACTCATACAGTGGAAGAATTAATCGACATTGAAAACAAAAACCCAATGCGACAGGGACCGATTTTTCATACTATGTCTATCAATGAAATGACGAATGAAGAACTGGCGAAGCAACATATTGGTTTGGAAGACATTCCTGCTGAAGGAAAATTAGTTACCCTTGCTCAAAAAGCCAGCCGCGGACTTGGCGGAGGAGCAACTGATGTTACCGATGAAACACATCCTGATAATAAAATTCTTTTTGAGTACGTTGCTGAATATTTAGGTGACCCGCTTGTTGGAATTGATTTCATGATCGACGATATTACAAAATCTTGGAAGGAGCAGAAGCGTTGCGGAGTAATCGAGTGTAACTCGATGCCGTTTATTGACCTACATCTCTTCCCGCTTCGAGGAAAGCCACGAAATACTGCGGCGATGTTATGGGATACAATCTGGCCAGATTCAAAGCCACAATAGAAACTAAAAAACAACCATGGTGTGGTTGTTTTTTAGTTTGGTTATTTTACTGTTGCGGAGGTAGAAGCATAGTCGCCTGAGACAGGCTCCTTGTTCTGCACTCACGCAAAATATAGTCGCTTTGCTCCTTATTTTGCGGAACCGACTGGATTCGAACCAGCGAGGGCTTTTACACCCTGCCTCTTTAGCAAAGAGGTACGTTCGACCACTCTGACACGGCTCCATATAGCTATTCACGTAGATACCTGTGAAATAACTGCGAAAATCGTAACATATTTGATGCCTTTTTCCTAGTTCTTGCACCAACGGCTCATTTCTCTACGTATATATAGTCATGTTAAACTACCGGAGCAACTTATAAATAAATGTACGAACACTCATGAATATAAAAACAATTGGTATCGCCATTATCGCACTCGCTCTTATTGGCTACGGAATATTCTCATACATAACCCGTCCTCTTGCGGCACCAACAAATACCATCAGCCAAGATGTCACTCATATTGAAACTTCAGGGACAAAGGCAGACACTCAGGTATTGAGCATCGTTAGTTCAGAATCACAGGCAGCCTTCTCTTTAAATGAAGATTTGTATGGAAAACTAACATTGGTTGTTGGAACAACAAATCAGGTCGCAGGAGAAATTAAATTTGTTCAGAGCTCCCCTGCAACATTGTCTATCGGTGAAATAAAAATAAACGCTCGAACATTCAAGACTGATAACGAGAAGCGAAATGCGACCATCGGACGAATGATTCTCAAATCCGAAGAAGCAGGAAATGAATACATTACTTTCAAAACAACTTCAGTCACCGGTTTGCCAACTGCGATTGAAACAGGGAAAGAATTCTCATACAAAGTCACTGGAGATCTTACTATTCGTGGTACAACAAAGTCAGTCACCTTTGATGCAAAAAGCACTGTGGCAGCTGATGGTTCTCTCAAAGCAACTGCAAAAACTACAGTTACCTATGGCGACTACGGAATTTCAATTCCAGACTTCCCATTCCTTGCTAATGTAGACAAGACAACTGAGCTTTCAATTTCAGTGGTAGCACGATAATCCCAACATACTATACAAATACAGGGGGGGGCGCCGTAGGCGCCCCCCCCTGTATTTTATTCCCCTACCCTCCAGCTCAAACCTGCGGTATACTTCCCTCATGGACGAACTACATGAACTCCGCAAGGAAAACACAGAACTCAAGAATATCATCGCAACCAAGAGCGACTGGATTTCCATCTCAGCCCATGAACTACGAACTTCATTGGCAGCCAACAAATGGATGCTCAAGATGTTTCTCGATCAGGACTTCGGAGATATCACCCACGAACAGGCAGGATTTATGAAAAAGGCATTCGACGGAACCGAGCGCATGCTTGGTCTTGTTAATGACATGCTTGCCTGCAATCACATGCAGGACGGTGCTGTTCTAAAATATGAATTTAAAAACACGAATATTATAAAACTCTTGGACGACGTCATTTTTGATTTTCATGGTGAATCATTCAAGAAAGGCATTGAGATTATATTCCTTCGCCCCGACCCTCTTCCACAAGATCTTCCTATCGACGCAAGCAAAATCCGCGTCGTGCTTCAGAACTTGATTGAGAACGGAATTAAATATTCAAAAAGCGCACACTCAGTTATTGTTGCAATTGCGGACCAAGAAGCATTCATCCGTGTTTCCGTTAAAGATCAAGGAATCGGCATACCACTCGCTGAACAGCCGAAGATATTCGAAAAATTGTATCGCGCAACAAACGCAAAACAGAGCGAGGAAATCGGTTCAGGACTTGGTCTCTACACTACTAAAATGATTGTGGAGGCTCATGGAGGGAAACTCTGGTTTGAAAGCCAGGAAAACGAAGGAACTACATTCTTTTTTACTCTTCCAAAGACGCAACCAGCTCCAGAAGCAGCAAAGTAGTACCAGCATAACTTTTATAGTATAATTACCCTATGGCAAAGAAAATACTCATAGTTGAAGACGACACATTCCTGCAGGGACTTGCAGCAACAAAACTTACCAAAGAAGGCTATTCGGTAGCTGTTGCTTCAAATACTCCTGATGCAGAAAAATACGTAACCACCGAAACTCCCGACTTCGTGCTCCTCGACCTCGTACTTCCAGGAACAAGCGGATTCGATGTCTTGAAGACATTCCGAGCAAACCCAAAGCTTGCGACTACTCCTATCATCATCTTCTCAAACCTCGCAGAAGACAAAGACATTACTCAAGCAAAGGAACTCGGTGCAACAGACTTCATGATCAAATCAAACTTTACGCTTGATGAATTGGCTGACAAAATCAAAAGCTTGATCGGACAATAATCCCCTCACCCCAAAAGAAATGACTCGAACAAATATTTGTTCGAGTCATTTTAATATATATAACGATATGTATATTACAACAATGTTAGCGTTCTATCAGTAACAAGCACCATTGATTTGATTTCTTGTTTCATATATTCCGAAACATAGTAATCCAATAATTGGTAATCGCTCATCGTGGCAAACAAAGCATCAGTAGAATTGTGTGTTTTGATATCCACGTTACCTTTTTTCCAAGCGGTAAGGCTTTGCTCAGGAAGTCCATATATATTGCCCATAAAAACTGTGTGCGGCTTAATATCTGTAAAATCCGAAACGCCCGGTGCAAGGCAGCAGTATTTATTTTTACCTACTGAATGGCAATTATTTTCTACGCGCATTTTAATAGTTTCAATATCTTCGTAACGTTGCATTCCTTCAATAGTTTCACCACTTAGTAACCTAAGGTCACGTATCAATGATGCAATTTCTAAATAGTAACTATTCAGGTCGTGCCTCATTTTGTAGTAAGCAATGTAAAACGCAACAAGACCATCAATGCCTGGTTCCAAGGCTGAAATCTCACCCTTAAAATTCAGGAATTTGTTTAAAATAAACCGATGTTTCCTTCCTGGAGCAGGAAGTAACCATGCCAAAAAAAATGCTCGCATTGTGGGAGTTAAGATAGTTTTCATAGTAGTCGTTTTTTACAACTCTATAACAAAAGCTCGGAAAGTCAAACATGCGGGAAATTACAGTTCCTGTACAATGGTCATATGGAACTTTCCACCCCGATCGAAAAAATAACTCGTGTAGATGTGAATCAAAAAGCCGCTCTTAAAAAGCTCGGCCTTTTAACCGTTCGCGATCTCCTCTTTCACTTCCCTGCCCGCTATTCCCACATCAGCGATGTTAAATTGATCCGTGATTTGAAAGCCGGAGAAAGTGCAACGATCTACGGAACAATTCGCGCTATGCAGACCAAGAAATCTTTTAAAACAAAGATTCCAATGAGTGAAGCAACCATTGAAGACCTTTCGGGAAGCATTAAAATCGTCTGGTTTCATCAGGCATATATCGCAAAGATGGTGCACGAAGGACAAACTGTTTCTTTGACCGGGAAAGTAACTGAGGGAAAACAAGGACTCTACTTTTCAAATCCTGAAATTGAAACAGGTGCCGTCCTCCCTATCGACAGCCATGATTCCCTCTTTGGAACAGATGAAGCTGAATCTGTGTTTGGCTTTCCTGTGTATCCAGAAACACGAGGCATCACTTCTCGCTGGATGTACCACACCGTCAAAAGAATTTTCCAGAGTGGACTAGTACAGAACATACAGGAATATTTACCTGAAGAAATTCTCAAGAAATATAAACTGCCTTCAATCGGAAGTGCACTCGTTTGGATGCACATGCCAAAGAATGAAAACGATGCAGAAGCAGCAAAGAAACGCTTCGCATTCGAAGAAGTATTTTTTATTCAATTGAAGCGTCAGCAGGAACGCGCTGAGTATGAAGAAAACCGATCATACGATGTGCACGTGGCGGATGAAGACCTCAATGAATTCATTGGTCGTTTTCCGTTTACTCCAACGACAGCACAATCGGAAGCAATTAAGGCAATTAAAAAAGATATGTCTCAATTGCACCCAATGGCGCGCTTGCTTGAGGGAGATGTCGGGTCAGGAAAAACCGCCGTGGCCGCAAGCGCTGCTTACGCCGTCATCCGTAATCGTCCAAAAGGTCAAAACTTCGGTGCACTCCAAGTCGCCTACATGGCCCCGACCGAAATTCTCGCCACTCAGCATTTCGAGAACTTCATAAAATACTTTACTCATACTGGAATTAACATTGCGCTTATTACTGGAAGTGGTTGTCGCAAGTTCCCTTCCAAAGTCGCTTCCCAAACACAGAATTGGACCAACATTTCCCGCCCGCAATTATTGAAATGGATTGCTAATGGAGAAATTCCAATCGTTATCGGCACGCATGCGCTTATTCAAAAAAACGTGAAGTTCAAAGACCTTGCTCTTGTTGTTATTGATGAACAACACCGTTTTGGGGCTCTCCAGCGTGCTAAACTCGCAAAGAAAGAGAACTTCGCACCTCACTACCTCTCAATGACGGCAACACCAATCCCACGAACGCTCGCCCTCACTATTTACGGCGACTTGGATCTTACTGTGCTCGACCAGATGCCGACAGGACGAAAGCCGATCATTACTGAAATCGTTCTCCCTGATAAACGCGAAGCTGCATATGAAT
>DALYCO010000026.1:0-1835 GCA_031973655.1 Minisyncoccota bacterium
GAAACCTTTTACGTTGGATGCACCAACGATCTTAAGCGTCGCATCTATCGTCATAATCATTCAAAGTCCGGCGCTCATTATACAAAGATCCGCCGACCAGTAGAGCTTAAATATACTGAACAATACGAAACACTCGGCGAGGCTCTTTCTCGCGAGCATGAAATTAAAGCATTGCGAAGGGATAAGAAGATCGAATTGATTGCAACTAATCCAATTGAAGTTGAAGCAGAGGTTGAATAGCAAGATTTTGCTCTTGTTTCTTTGGTGCGATATACTGTACACACATGAGCAGATTTAAGTCAGGCATTTTCATAATCATTCTATTCCTCTCGCTCTCGATGGGGGCTACGGCTTTTGCAGAAACTTCATTTCAATTTGCACCTTCACGAAATAAAGCTCAAGTCGCCCAGGCGCCTTCTGCAAGTTCATCAAATGAACTCTCACTCTTGATTGATCTCGAGTCTAAAGTAATTGAGAAAATTCCAAAACCCATAAAAGATGGTTTCAATGTTTTTGATGCAAAGCGAGCAGAGCAGGCGAAAAAGTATGAAGACCTTCGCGACACTGCGTATGAAAAAACAATCGTTGTTAAAAAAGCAAATGCAGTAAAAGCAGATGATACTGCGGCAGAAAGTACTCCTAAAACTGGCTACTACATATATGTAGTCTTGGCTGTATTTTTCGGCTATCAGTATATATTTTATGGAGCGATTTTAGTTGCGATCTTTTTGCTGGGACGAATTATCCTTAGATATTTTAATGTAATCGTATGAGTCAATATATTCGACCATTATACGGGGTGTTCTGTCTTGTATCCGCACTGCTTTTCCCTTACTGGGTAACGTTTTTTGTAGCGGCGGTTGGATATGTGCTCTTTGACTGGTATATTGAAGGTGTACTTGCTGTAGTTCTTACTGATATTCTCTTCGGTGTGCCACTTATGCGTTTTCACCAAATTCTTTTGGTAGGAACGCTGATAAACATCATACTTTTCATTCTCATTGAACTCGGTAAGCGATTCACACGATATGGCTCTGTTTGATATATTCCGCAAAAAACGAAGATACTCTCATGCTTTCGTCGAACCCGACGAGATTTTTTTGGATTCCAAAAATTTGCCCAAGTTCGACAAGCAGCAATTTGAAGGCCGCATCGAGAAGGCGATTAGCAAGCGGACTATAGTCGGCACGCAGATTTTCTTTTTAATTGTTTTTATCATATTTGTCGGACGATTATTGTATATGCAAGGTGTGAAAGGCCAAGCATACTACAATCAAAGCCAGCAAAATCAGCTTGCTCGTGAACCGCTGTTCGCTGAACGTGGTGTTATTTATGATAGAAACGGCGAATTGCTTGCATGGAACGAAGCGCAGACGAGCGAAGATGATGCCTTTTCTAGACGTGCATATATTTCGTCACCAGGCTTCGGCCACTTGCTCGGCTATGTTAGCTACCCAGCAAAGGATTCCTCAGGAAATTTTTGGCAGACTGAATTCGTTGGAAAAGACGGCATAGAAAAACAATACAATGAACTGCTTCGCGGAGAAAATGGATCGCGGCTTATTGAGCGTGACGTGCACGGTACAACGACGCTTTCAAACCAGATTTACAAACCGGTTCCTGGAGACAACATCACACTTACGATAGATTCTCGAGTACAAGCTCATTTTGCTGAATCCATTTACAAGATCATGCAGCAATCGGGATATAAGGGTGGTGCAGGAATCATTATGGATATTGAGACCGGGGAATTATTGGCGGTAACAAGCATCCCGGAGTACTCTTCACAGGTAATGTCTGCAGGAGATGATCGAGCTCTTATTCAACGATATCTG
>DALYCO010000026.1:1845-3143 GCA_031973655.1 Minisyncoccota bacterium
ACAGATACCGCAAAGCCGTTTCTTGATCGTGCTGTAGCTGGATTGTATTCGCCAGGTTCCATTGTTAAGCCGTACATGGCAATCGGAGGATTGACTGAAGGCGTTATTACTGCGAATACACTGATTGCGTCACGTGGAAGCATTAGTATTCCTAACCCCTATGATCCTTCAAAACCTACCATTTTTAAAGACTTGCGTCCTGATAACGGTATTGTAGATGTTCGCCGTGCGTTGGCAGTTTCATCAAACATTTTCTTTTACAATGTCGGAGGAGGTTTTCAATCTCAGAAAGGAATTGGTATCGATAACATTGGAAAATATTTTACGATGTTTGGTATTGGAGTTCCGACGGGGGTAGATCTCCCGAGTGAGAGTAAGGGTGTAATTCCAAGTCCAGAATGGAAGGCAAAAAACTTTAACGGTGATGCGTGGCGTATCGGTGATACATACAACACCGCAATTGGTCAGTATGGAGTACAAGTGACACCTATTCAGATGGCTCGCGCTGTTGGAGCAATTGCAAATAAAGGAACATTGGTTTCTCCGCATATTGTCAAAGGCGATCCAGTTTTTGAAAATAAAAAAACCAAGCTTGATATTAAGCCTGAATATTTCAAGATAGTGCATGAGGGAATGCGCATGGTTGTGTCAGACGATCTCGGAACTGCAAAAGCATTGAATGCACTCCCGTTCAAGGTTGCTATGAAGACGGGAACAGCGGAGGTTGGGGTTCGTAATGAATTCATTAATGCATGGGCGACTGGATTTTTCCCGTATGAGAATCCAAAGTATGTCATTGTCGTTATGATGGAACGAGGTACGGAAGTTTCATCGCCTGGTGCTGCAGCAGTAACATTGAATCAGCTTTCATGGATGGCTGAAAATACCCCTGAGTATGTCAAATAATATGTCAGTACGCGAACTTGCTTCAATTGAACCGTCAGATTTTAACCAGACTGCACCGCATCCGTTGCAGGATTTTTCATGGGGGACTATCAGAGAAACTACTGGTTTGAAAGTGGTTCGTTTTGGTGTGTATGAGGGTGATGTGTTAGTTGAAACGTACCAGATGACACTGCATGCGATTCCGCTTTTGAAATACACGATAGGCTATATTCCACGTTCCAAAATGCCAAGTGAAGCGTTTTTGAAGTACCTGAAGGAATACTGTAGAAAATATAAAATTATTTTTGTCATGTTTGAGCCGGATGAAATATGTAACGCAGGGGCGGTGTGTGTGAATTCTCCTTCCTGCGGGACCGCCCACAATAAATCACAAAAAGCGAGGGCTAATTTTC
>DALYCO010000026.1:3153-4336 GCA_031973655.1 Minisyncoccota bacterium
GCTTCGTGCTTCTCCTTCTCCGCTGTTTTATAATTGGTCCCGTGTCATCGACCTCACCAAGTCGGTAGAGACTCTTAAAAAAGAATTAGAGGCAAACACCCGCTATAATATTGGACTCGCAGAACGAAAAGGAATCGTTGTAACAAATGACGATACTGACCAGGGCTTCGAAGATTTTTATTCTGTCTATTCAGGTACTACCAAACGCCAACATTTTGGTGGACACACAAAAAAATATCATAAAACTATCTGGGATATTTTTTCGAAATCAGGCATTGCGCATATTCTTGTCGCCAAGTATCAGGACAAAGTTCTGTGTGCCTGCGAACTGTTTCATTACAAAGGAGTTTTGTACTACACCTACGCTGGTTCATCAACAGAACATCGCAACCTCAAGGCAATGAATGCTCTTATGTGGAATGTCATTCTGTTTGGAAAGGAACACAATGCAACCAAACTCGATCTCTGGGGAATTCTTCCACCAGATGTCACTGATCCTAAAAACCCATGGGCGGGATTTTCAGATTTCAAAAAAGGCTACGGCGGGGAAGCAATAGAAATGATCGGAAGCTATGATCTCGTTGCATTTCCTCTACTCTATGGGCTCTATCAAATCGCATTTAAAGTCCGAAAGGCGCTCCAAGCTCTCAGGTAGTTTGCGTTGACCTTTTGACAAAAAAAAGCTATAGTGTTGCCATGCAAAACGGACAAAACTTTATCTCAGCTGAAAAGAAAGTTGAACTTGAACACGAATTAGCAGATCTCAAAGGACCAGCACGACAGAAGGTTCTCGACGCCCTTGCATTCGCAAAGTCGCTTGGAGACCTTTCTGAAAACGCTGAATACCACAATGCACGTGAAGAACAGGGAAGACTCGAAGAACGAATCGGACAGATTGAAGAAATTCTTCAGAACTCTGAACTCGTTACTGAACACACGACATCCGTTGTCGGTATTGGTTCAGTAGTTACTGTTCGCAAGGAAAAAGAAAAGGAAGAAAAAGTATTTACTGTCGTTGGTGCTCAGGAATCTGACATGGCCCGCGGTATGATCTCCCACAATTCACCGCTCGGTGAAGCATTGTACGGAAAAAAGAAAGGCGAAGTTGTGAAGTTTACCACTCCAAAAGGTGAGACAAACTACACAATCGTAAACATCAAATAAGTCTATTGAAAATCCGCTC
>DALYCO010000026.1:4346-5914 GCA_031973655.1 Minisyncoccota bacterium
AAAGCTTGAGAAATTAACTATGGCTGGGATGGAATCCTATCCGGCACATATCAAGCGGGATTATACAATCAAAGAAGTTCGTGATCAGTTTGAATCGCTCAAAGAGCCAATTTCAATTGCTGGACGAATCATGGTTATCCGCGGACAGGGAGCAATCCTTTTCGTGGTTCTTTTTGACGGTACTGAAAAACTTCAGGCTGTATTCAAGAAAGACGACATGGACGAAGCGCTCTTCAATCTCTTTAGCGAATGCGGAGATATGGGAGACTTTATTCAGGTTACCGGAACTTTGTTTGTTACTAACCGCGGAGAAAACAGCATCTTGGTAAAGGAATGGACGATGGCTTCAAAGTCATTGCTTCCAATTCCAACTGAATACTTCGGAATTGAAGATGAAGAAGAGCGCCTCCGAAAACGATACCTCGATATTCTTTTGCATCCTGAACTCGCAGAAATGGCCCGCAAGCGTTCTTTGTTCTGGAATACGATCCGTGACTATTTGCTCAAGAAAGATTTCATTGAAGTAGAAACACCAGTACTTGAAAATACAACAGGTGGAGCTGATGCTCGTCCGTTTGCAACGCATCACAATGCATTGAACATCGACGTCTTCCTCCGCATCTCAGCCGGTGAACTTTGGCAGAAGAAATTGTTGGTAGCAGGTATCCCACGTACATTTGAAATCGGCCGTATCTTCCGCAACGAAGGAATGTCCAATGAGCATCTTCAGGATTACACACAGCTTGAATACTACATGGCCTATTCTGATTACGAAGAGGGAATGGAAATGACCAAGGAACTCTATCGTCTTATTGGAGAAAAAGTTTTTGGTACTACTAAATTTACTATCAAAGGATTTGAGATTGATCTTGCTGATGAATGGAAGATTTACGACTTTGTTGCAATTCTCCAGGATGAGTACGGCATCAATGCACTCTCAATGACCGATGAACCTTCGGAAGCAAATGAGACATTGTTTGCAGAAATTATCGCAGCAATGAAGAAGCACGAAATCGAATTCAAGCCTTCAGAAATGAACATCCAGCGTGGTGTTGATATGCTTTGGAAGCGCGTTCGAAAAACTATCGGCGGTCCTGGATTCTTGATCAATGTTCCGGTATACCTTGAACCATTAGCAAAGCGAAGCCGAACCAATTCAAAGACTGTTGAGCGATTCCAAGTAATTCTCGCAGGTAGTGAAATGGGCAAGGGATTCAGCGAGCTCAATGATCCTGTTGACCAGCGCGGACGATTTATGGAACAGCAGGCACTTCGAGACGCAGGGGATGATGAAGCACAGATGGCTGATATGGATTTCGTTGAAGCACTTGAATACGGCATGCCTCCAGCATTCGGATTTGGAATGTCAGAACGATTCATCAGCTTCCTTATGGACAAGCCGGTGAGAGAAACACAGCTTTTCCCACTCATGCGACCAAAAGAATAACAACTAAAAAAGCCGCACGACTACGTCGTGCGGCTTTTGACATGTGTAGAATATCGTGCTATTTTAAACGGAATTACATTTAAATAACCAAAACCAATATACGATGCAGGAAGACTTTTTT
>DALYCO010000026.1:5924-8522 GCA_031973655.1 Minisyncoccota bacterium
CCCCGAAAATAATATTCAGCGATTTATGCTGGAGAATGGTTTACGCGTATTTGTAATCCCGAATCCAATGGTTCAGTTTGTTGAATCTCGCCTCATTATTGAGGCTGGTTCGGCCGATGACCCAAAAGGTAAAATCGGGCTGGCGCATTATACTGAGCACTTAGTAAGCGAAACTGCCGAACATGAGCATGGTGACCTTGAAGATTACTTTACCAGTACACTATTAGGAGAGTATTACGTGCCTTCAGTTGGTTTGCGGAATACGAAATTTGGTTTTTCTGTATACAAGAAAAAATGGCCAGAGGCGATGCAGCTTACTCTCAATGAAGCGCTTAATTATGGGCTGGGTAATACCAAAGCATCATACAGAAAGCACAATAAAATTATTCTGCGAGAATATGCTGAATCGTATAGCAACAAAAATGTTGATAAGCATGTTCTCAGTGTATATGATTATTTGCTATCAGATACGCCATTTTCTCATCCGTCAACAATACTTGGCGTGCCGGCTACGATAAAGCGTATAACCATGGAAGACATTATTGAATTCTATGAAACGTATTATCACTATTCTAATGCCTTCGTAGTACTTTACGGCAACGTAACGCTGGAAGAAGCTAAGGATGTTTTTAGTACTGCTACAATGAAAGCCAGAATCAGCAGGGAACTTAAGCGTGAGCTGTTTTATTTGAATGGTATCCATGATACTAGATTCAGAACAGTTACCAAGCCATCACTATTTAGCGGTGAAGTTGATTCTAAAATTCAAATTGTTACTTTTGGTAATAATCATCCATTGAGCTATTACCTCGAGTGGGTTTTGGAAAGTTGGCTGCACGAAGTAGTCCGTGAAAAGGAAAAGCTGATTTATTCTACCGAGATTAACGAAGTAGATCTATTTACCCTAAACGGAAAGATATTTTCTATTCAATCCTCGAAAGACAAAAAAGGGATGGAAAAACTTGTCGAAAAATTTACCGATCTAATCCATAACCCGCTCTCTTTAGAGGAGTATTTTACTAAAGCGAGAAGCCACTCCTTGGTGCAATTTTATTTGATGGAATATGATGCAGGTGACTATATCAACTACATCGTAGACAGATATTCAAAACAGGCAATCAAATTCCCGAAACTACCGGAGCTCTATAAAATGGAAGAAGAATTTTCGTTTAAAGAAGATTTTATTCCGCTTTGGAAAAGCTACTTTGGTAAACGGGCACAGATTACATTGTTCGAGAAATATTAATTCACATTTCAGTATACTGCAGGGTCAAAAACCCTGCAGTTTTTTTATTTAGGTAAGTGAACGCTAGTTCACAAAAAACCCTTAGTTATCCACACTATTTTGTGGGTTTTTGTTTTGCATTGTGGGACAAAGTGGAGTAAAATTAGACTTAAGTGGGAAGAAGTGGGAGAGAGAATTTTACTGGAAAAAATAGTTAGGTCGACGTGCGATTATCGAGTTCAAAGAAATGCTCATCGGAGAATATATACATACCTTGGACGAAAAGAATCGCATGTCATTGCCTGCGAAATTTCGTAGCGAGTTGGGTAAAAAAGTCGTACTTGCTCCTGGATTGGACAAGTCGATTTTTATGTTCACGGTGAAGGAATGGGAAAAAATCGCAAGCCGTTTGGGTGAGAACTCAATGCTCCAGGCTGACAACCGTAGCTTCAACCGTTTTATGTTCGGTGGAGCGGTGGAAGTTGATGTGGATGGTAGCGGTCGTATCTTGGTTCCTGATTTCTTGAAGGACCGAGCGAATCTTAAAAAGACTGTAGCGGTTATCGGTGTTCAGAATCGCGTTGAAATCTGGAACGAAAAGATCTGGGCTGACTACAAGGCTGTCGTCGAAAAGGAAGCTGATCAGTTGGCTGAGAAGTTGGGAGGGGTCGGGGTTTTATAAAGTAATCATGCACACCTTACACATAAGTAATTTTCACTGAAAATTCCTTATGTGTGCGGTGTTTCAAAAAAATACTATGGCGCACATTCCTGTCCTTTTAGAAGAAACAATTACTGGCCTCAATCTTAAGCCTGATGCTGTCTATGTTGACGGCACGCTCGGTTCTGGTGGTCACGCTGCTGCGGCATTTCAATCGCAGAAGAATGTGACGATCATTGGATTCGATCGTGAAGGCGATGCTATCAAGCGTGCGGGTAAATTGCTCGCTTCGCTTGGCGCGAAACCGGTCTTGATCAATGACAGCTTTAGAAATATTGCTTCACAGCTCAAGGATCATGGTTTCACTCAAGTGGATGCGATTCTCATGGACATTGGCATCAGTTCGGTGCAGCTCGATGATTCTGGACGTGGATTCACGTTTCAGAAAGACGAGCCGCTCCTGATGACAATGGAAGATGAGATCGTTCCTGATGTTACGCTGACTGCATATGATTTGGTGAACACTTCAAGCGAGTCTGCGATCGCAGATATCATCTACGCTTATGGCGAAGATACGTTTGCTCGAAGGATTGCCAAAGGCATCGTTGAAGCTCGCGAGATCGCTCCGATCAAGACTACGTTTGATCTGGTGCGAGTTGTCGAAGCTTCGATTCCTGCTCGTTTCCGCAAAGGTAAAACAAATCCTGCCACC
>DALYCO010000027.1:0-8346 GCA_031973655.1 Minisyncoccota bacterium
CACAGGCCAGATTCAGGACTTCATCGCTGAAGCAATTGAAACAATCAAAGGCGGCGGACGTGTACTTGCAACAACACTTACCAAAAAGATGGCTGAAGATTTAGCTGCGTATTTGAAAGATAAAGGAATGAAGTCTGAGTATGTGCACAGCGATATCAAAACAATTGATCGTATTAAGATTTTGACTAGTTTCCGAAAAGGAGACTTCGACTGTCTCGTAGGCGTGAACTTGCTCCGTGAAGGATTGGATCTACCGGAAGTTGAGCTCATTGGAATTCTCGACGCCGACAAAGAGGGATTTCTTCGTTCAGAAACGTCTCTCATCCAAACAATCGGCCGTGCTGCACGTAACGTGAAAGGACGAGTAATTCTGTATGCCGATCAAATGACTGGCTCAATGGAACGCGCTATTAGTGAAACCAATCGTCGCCGCGATGTTCAGATTGCCTACAATACAAAACATGGTATTACTCCGAAGACAATCATCAAAGCCATTAAAGATATTTCTCAGGAAATGGAGAGCGAGCATGAAAAGGCGGTGAATTTTAATTTGGCCATTGATAATGAAGTGTTTAAAAAAGATCCGAAGAAATTGATTAAGCTCAAGGAAGAAGAAATGGCAGAAGCTGTTCGAGAATTGGATTTCGAAACTGCTGCAATCTTGCGAGATGAGATTAAAATGCTCCAGTCAAAGATGCCGAAGCCTCCAAAGCGAAAGCTGAAAAAAGGGGAAGTTCTTATTGACTAGATTTAATTTTCTTCAACGCCACCACAATCTTCTTGAAATCCTTCATGAGGGTCTCTCGCATCCCGCCGTTATACAAAGCAGCTGCTGGGTGATAGAGCGGTAAAAAATACTCAGTATCAATTTTTTCAAATTTTGTATGGATGAGCTTTCCGTGTGCTTCACTGATTTTTAATTTTGGGAAAAAGTCATTCATTGAATGACGGCCGAGAAAAACGATGAGTTTCGGTTTGATGAAATTAAGTTCTTCATAGAGCCATTCACTACATGCTTCTTTTTCTTTCGGGAGAGGATCACGGTTATTTGGCGGACGATACTTTACGATGTTTGTTATATAAATATCCTCTCGCTTTATTTTAATTGACTCAAGCATTTCACCAAGGAATTTTCCCGCAGCTCCAATAAATGGTTTACCTCCGAGGTCTTCGTTCTTGCCCGGAGCTTCGCCAATAAAGACGATTTCAGCAGTAGAATTACCATCGCCAAAAACCGCTCGAGTGGCGGTTTTCTTGAGTTCACAGGTGCAGTTGATAGCCCAGCGTTCGTTGATATTCTGAAGTTTTCCTGCTTTGGTGCTCATGGGGCTAAGTATATAAAAAAAAAGAGCGCGTCCACAAGTGACGGCTCAATAAAGAATGTTGCGTAAAGTGGTTTAAAACTCACGCGAGTAGGTTAATGTAAATTTTTGGGTGTGATCTTGGGTCAGATTTTGCAATCCGGTAAACTCGATAAAGTTTTTCTTTATACGAAACCGTAATTGTGGTCCGAACCAAAATTCATTTGTGGCAACGTGATTCATATAATCCCAGTTATTTCTAACAGGTTCGTGATGATGTGAGTCATTTTGCTTGCCGTAGAGTATCTCCAGTTCAGCGCCTATATCAAGCCATTGTACAAGCCTGTAATCGAACGTTGTTACTGAAAATAAATGATGCTGGTGTTCTTTTACAAGTGAGAAAAGATATTGGTTAGTCGTAATGATAAACCATTTTCTTTTTTCGTATCTCATAACGAATCCAGGTGATATACCGCTAAAATTGCCGGCATGAATGTAAAGAGCAGGTGATAAAACCCAGCAGCCATCTTTTTTAAGACGGATAGGGTATCCAACTCCAAACGAAGCTGTCGGTCCGTGAGGCATTCCCCAACGAACATCAAAGAATACTTTAGGTTGCTCCGCAATTACGCGAATGCTTCCGTTAAAGAATACTTTGCCGTTTTGATGTTCAACGCTGGCGTTGTACATCATTTCGCGCCATTCGGTGCGGGCACAATCTTCTTCCTCCATGTGGAAGTGAAAAGGATTGCGGTGGGTTTTTTCTACGGAAGACTTCATAGCGATACTGTGATCAGTATGTTGCGCTTCTGCGTAAAAAATTATGCCAAACATGGCAGTCAGTGCAAGTAAAAAATTTCTCATCTCTCGAATTTGTTTTTTCGGTTATCAATTTTATTCAACATTTAAAGAACGATGTCAATATTATAGCACCCCGGGGACTACTTGTAAAGACCTAATTGTGAAAAACCCTTGATTCTGCTAGAATAGTCCCATGTCAATCAAATCATTCTTAATGAAAAATGCCCTCCGCATGAAGGGAATGCCAAAAGAGCAGGCAGAAGCCATGGCTGAAAAGCTCGAAGCGAACCCTGAACTCATTGAGGCGATGAAAGCAATCGAAGCAAACCCTGAACTCAAGGCATTGATGGAAAAAATCCAGAAAGAAATTGAAGAAAAGACCAAGGGTGGCATGGACAACATGATGGCTTCAGCAGGAGTCATGATGAAGTACAAAAACGAACTTGTAAAATACCGAGATCAGTTAGCACCACTCATGATGCTGATGCAGAAATAATTCAAAGATAATTCATACTATGAAACTCGCAATTGGAATTGTCGGACTACCGAACGTTGGCAAGTCAACGCTTTTTAATGCGCTTACTAAAAAAGGCGTGCCAGCTGAAAACTACCCATTCTGTACGATTGATCCATCGATCGGCATTGTTGCTGTACCTGACGAACGGTTGTACAAACTCGCAGATTTTTCCAAGACGAATCGCACTATTCCTGCCGCGATTGAATTCGTCGACATTGCTGGGTTGGTTGCTGGCGCTTCAAAGGGTGAAGGATTGGGAAATAAATTCCTTTCAAACATCCGTGAGACAGATGCGATCTTTGAAATGGTCCGCATCTTTCCTATTGCCGCAGCTACTGGAAAAGAAATCATGCACGTCTATGGAGACATTGATCCGTTGCGAGATATTAAAGTCATCAACATGGAACTCATCATTGCCGACATGGAAACTGTCGCGAAGCGTATTTCCAATATCCAGCGTGAAGTGAAAAAGGGAGATAAGGAATTTATTCTCGAACATGACGCACTCCTTCGCGTACAGACTGCGCTCGAAGCTGAACAGATGGCGAATACTGTCTCATTGAATGAGAGTGAACTGCCAAAAGTGAAGCAGTTGAATTTGCTGACGATCAAGCCGATTCTTTACGGTCTAAATAAGCGGGCTGGGGTTACAAACCTCGATGAATCAAATCCGCAGCAGTTCAAAGAACTTTGTGATTATATTCTTTCAACTGGTGCGCGATTTGTCGTACTAGATGCGAAGATTGAAGATGAATTGAAAGATTTTGAAGGGGAAGAAAAAGATATGTTCCGTAAAGAAATGGGTGGGGAGCACGATGGTATCAATGACTTGATTTCTGAAGGTTACAAATTACTCGGCCTTGAAACATATTTTACAACTGGTGTTGAGGAAACTCGCGCATGGACGATTGAAAAAAACAGCACTGCTCCTGTTGCAGGTATGGCCATCCACACAGATTTTAAAGAAAAATTTATTCGTGCAGAAATAGTGTTCTGGAAAGATTTACTCGATGCAGGATCATACGCTGAAGCTCGATCAAAAGGAAAAGTACGAACGGAAGGGAAGGAATATATTGTGAAAGATGGGGATGTGATAGAATTTAAGATATAAATGCTCTCATTCACCACCAAAGAACTCGCTCTCATCCGCAAACTCAACACGCCGCAAAAGGTACAGGATTTTATCAATGCTGTGCCTTTTAATTTTGAAAAAGATGGCAAGGATGTCGTGAAGTCGCCAGTCCGAGTATTGCGAGAAAACAATGCACATTGTTTGGAAGGCGCTATGCTCGCTGCATATATTCTTGGAACACACGGATACAAGCCGTTACTACTGCATTTAAAAACAACCAAACACGATTATGAGCACATTATCGCGCCCTTCAAAATTAATGGCTATTGGGGCGCGATATCAAAAACCAATCATGTGGTGTTGCGCTATCGAGAACCGGTGTACAAAACGATACGCGAATTGGTAATGTCGTACTTTCATGAATATTTTTTGAATGACGGGACAAAAACACTTCGCTCATATTCCGAACCGCTCGATTTGTCTGTATTTGAAGACGGGTGGGAAGTGTCAGAAGAAAACTTGTGGGGAATTGATCAGGAACTCGACAAGATTAAGCATTTTGAAATCGCTCCGAAAGAAAATCTGAAACTACTCCGCAAAGCTGACAAGATCGAACGTGAGGCTGGGGAAATTCCAGAGTGGAAGAAATAAAATATGATATACTTTAAGGGTACGAGTATTATAAAGTTTAATTTTTTAAAACTATATGGCAAAAGGAAATGAAAGCCGCCGCAAGGAAACAAAGAAGCCAAAGAAAGTAAAGGCTCCTGCAACTCCTTCAAAATAAATTTTATTTATTGGGCACAAACAAAAAGAACCACATTGCTGTGGTTCTTTTTGCGTTTTGTCGCTTACGCGCGCTGTACGTTTACAGCGTTGAGTCCTTTTGGAGACTCTTCTGTTTCAAAAGAAACAGCATCACCTTCACGGAGTTCGTCAAAAGAGACGCCTACGAGTGAGTTGCTGTGAAAGAAGAGATCTTTCGCGAGGCCTTCACCTGAGATGAAACCGAAACCTTTATCTGTGAGCTTTTTTACTACACCAGTCATATGATTTTTGATTCTAGATTGATAAGACAAAGATATGTTTGAGAATCGACTTTAAGACGAGACACTCCCGACAATTCATTGCTAGGGATATAGTATCATATCTCATTTAAATTGTCAATGTATTCTTGGTGTCGAGAACAGTTTACAGGTGGAAATTATGGTATACTTTTTACATGAAAAACATCATTATCTATGTCATTGCGTTGCCGGTTTTAACACTTATTGATCTCGTTTGGCTCGGAGTAATTTCAAAGAAGCTGTACGCTAATTATCTCGGCCCGATTATGAGAAGCGATATTGTATGGCCAGCCGTTATTCTCTTTTACCTTTTCTACGCTTTCGGTCTCCTGTACTTTGTTATCAATCCAGCGATTCGTGCAGATTCGTGGATGATGGCGCTTGGAAACGGTGCACTCTTCGGCTTTATGGCATACATGACATACGATTTGACGAACTGGGCTGTACTTAAAGGATTCGCATGGCAAATTGTACCGATCGATATTATCTGGGGCGCGATCCTCTCAGGTGTCGTTTCAGTGATTGTTTTCTTCATTGTTAAAGCTATTTACTAAACTATGCTGTTTAGGATTTTACAATTCCGAAATATGGCAAAGGAAGGCCTGAATGATCCGAAAGGATTCGCAAAGGGCCAGGCGAAGGAAGCGATTATTGGTGCTTTAATGGTGCCGGTAATTGGTTTGATTCTTTTCTTGGCGCTTTTGTTTGTGCTGTCATATACGCAGTTGTTAGGTGGTCCGTACGGTGTGGCGAAATTTTTCTTTTGGCTTTTGACTATTGCGTATGCAATCGGCGGATTCGTTATCTATACCATTTACTCAACGATCAAAAAGGCTGTAAAAAATGTTAAAGACGAGATGAAAAAAAATTCAAGAAGTACTAACGAAACGTCTAACATAAGGGATGCGGAAGTAATAGAAGAATAATTCGTTTGACAGTGGGTGAGTAAAATAGTATTTTCAAGGAAATACTATATTTATGAGTAACCTTACAATTGAAATATCAGATGTCCTCAAAGAGGATCCTATTTATGCTGAGCTAATTCGAATAACCCAAAAGTACCGTTCAGAGTATCCGGATATATCATTTAATGTATCCAAGATGATGGAGCCACGTAAGCACACTATGTGTGGAGTAACTTTTACTGGAAAGACAGTAATATTCGGGCCAGAGTATACGATTACCGGAATTAATTTTCTGAACCTAACCGAAGAAAACGGAGAAGTGTTAGAAAAAGCGAATTCTGATTTTTTCTTTGAAATGCTTGAGGTTTTCCCCGAAGAAGGTGATTACGTACTTGAAGCTATTCAATACGCGGATATTATTCTTCCTGAAAATGATATTTTGGGTGAGAAGCCGAAAATTGTTTTTAGAGGCCTCACGTACCAAAAGTATGAATTACACGGTTGGGCGTTTGAGCAAAAGAACGAGGATGAAGAATGGGATTTCATACTCTCAACGACTCGCAAGGATATGTTTAGTTTTTACAACAAAAATGGCCAGGCTTTTATGTTGGAAGACGAAGATGCTCTCACTGAAGCAAATAAAGATGACGAATTTTGGTTCAATATTGAATCGTATCGATTGTCGAAAATTGTTTTCAGAATGACGCTTGATATGAAGAATATCGAAGAAGAAGAAAAGACAGAAAAATAAACGAAATGTAAATACATAGAGTGCCAGTCTGCTTGCAGACTGGCGTTTTTTATGCTATACTATAAAAAGTTTAATAAGTGCAATTATCAAGAGCGCGGGGAGAGTACTGACTCAACGATCCGCCAGCAACCAGTCGAAAGACATGGTGCTCCATTCAGCCCGCTCGGGGAGATAAGCTAGTCGCAAACTCTTCACAGTGGTCGAAGAGTTTTTTTATTTTTAATTTATTTTTTTATGTTTACAGATACACTCCTACAAACCTATACTGTCGAAAGCGTTACCAATGGCCATCCCGACAAAGTGTGCGATCAGATTTCTGATGCGATTTTGGATGCGTTGTTAATTCAAGATCCTAACAGCCGCGTTGCTGTTGAAGCATTTGGTTGTCATGGACTGCTTGTTATTGGCGGAGAAGTTACGACGAACGGTGTAGTGGATTACGCAGAAATTGCTCGAAAAGTCTATGAAAAAATCGGTTACGAAAATCCGTTGGAAATTATTACGCGTGTTGTTACCCAGTCACCGGAGATCGCACAAGAGGTAAACTTTGGTGGCGCAGGAGACCAGGGAATCATGTACGGTTTTGCTACGAATGAAACTGAAGCATTTTTGCCTGTCGGTGTCGTACTCGTGCATGCACTTGCAAAAAGACTAGAAGAAGCTCGCCGTGAAAAAATAATTCCATGGCTCCTTCCTGATGGAAAGACACAGGTAACTATCATTGATGGAAAAGTGAAAACAGTTGTAGTTAGTACTCAGCACATGCCTGGCATTACTCAAGAAGAAATCGTGCAGGAAGTGACGCAGAAAATTATTGTTCCTGTCGTTGGAGATGTCTCAGGCATTGAACTTATTATCAATCCTTCTGGTTCGTTTACGAGCGGAGGTTTCGATGCAGATGCCGGACTGACTGGTAGAAAGATTATGGTAGATACGTATGGCGGTCTTGCACCACACGGCGGCGGCGCGTTCTCTGGAAAAGATTCTACAAAGGTGGATCGTTCAGCCGCATACATGGCACGTTTCGCTGCGAAAAATATTGTGGCTAATGGTTTGGCAAAAAAAGCATTGGTTTCTGTTTCGTATGCAATCGGCCGTGTAGATCCAGTGCAGGTTTTGGCTTTCAATGAAAAAGGGGAAGACATTTCCGAATTGGTCACGAAGCATTTTGATTTTCGTCCACGAGCAATTATTGAACGCCTCGGACTTCGAGGACCGATCTTTGAACAGACGGCTGCATATGGACATTTTGGGAAGGCGGGATTGCCGTGGGAAGAGATCATACAGTTGGACTAATTCTGGTATACTATTTCTATCATGCAAATCGTAAAATCCACCGGCGAAAAACAAGCATTTAATAAGGCAAAACTTTGCACTTCACTGAAGCGGGCGGGCGCTCCGGGCGACATGGCAAATGCTGTCTGCGCAAAGGTTGAAGAAAAAGTAACTGCTGGAATTTCAACATCGAAAGTTTATCGAGAAGCGCTCCGGTATCTCGTCAAGGAAAATGCCGACGTTGCTGCGCGATACAGTCTGTATCGAGGAATTGCAGCGCTCGGCCCTGCTGGGTTTTTGTTTGAGCAATATGTAGAAGTCGTCTTGCAGGCGCATGGATACAAAACAATGCGCAACATTTATATGAAGGGCGCGTGCATCAGTCACGAAATTGATTTGATTGCTATCAAGGACGGTACACAGTATTTCATGGAGCTTAAATATCACAATGAAGCAGGCATTAAGACGCATGTACCCGTAATTATGTACGGCTATGCTCGATTAGACGATTTGATCCGAGGACAAAATAAGCATGTCGGCGAGAAACATCGATTGGCGATGTGGTTGGTAACGAACACAAAGTTTACTGATACGGCAATCTCGTATGCAAAATGCAAAGGTATTAGACTTTCAGGATGGAACTATCCAGAGCAAGGT
>DALYCO010000028.1:0-8132 GCA_031973655.1 Minisyncoccota bacterium
TACTTAGGTCTGAAGTTTCTCGCGGTGCAACCACAAGAGTTTTAGCTAATAGTTCCGGGTATTTTTTGCGCAGGTATTCAATATAGGCATCGCTATATTTACCTGTAGTTACAAATCCGAATTCAAATTTCCAGTTGTTGTTGGTGTTGCTTTCCATGGCTTAAAATTGTTTAGTAGTTAATTAATGTTGTTTTGTTAAAGAAAAAGAGAGTCCTGTTTGAAGGACTCTCTTTTACATTCTCTCGGTAGTGACTACCTTGCTTGAGTGAACACAAAAGACAACCCTCCATTGGAGATGGGCTTGCAAGGACATGCCGGGATGTTTTTGTGGTTAATTACCATAAATTGAATATAGCAAAGCTCAAGATTAAGTCAATAGGTTCTAAATTAATCGAAATAGTTTCGCAATCGTGAGATCTTATCGTTGTTGCGGAGCTTTTCGTGAACCTTCGCTTCGATCTGACGAATACGTTCACGAGTAACACCGAATTCCTGACCCACTTCTTCAAGTGTGTGCTGAACACCGTCATGAAGACCGTATCGCATTTCAAGAATTTTTTGTTCTTTTGGTGAGAGCTCTGAAAGAACTTCGCGAATCTGATCCTGAAGGATTCGTCGTGAAGATTCCTGGTCTGGGCGAAGGATTTTATCATCAGCGATAAATTCACCACGAGTTGATTTTTCATCGTCATCACCGATTGGCTGTTCGAGGGAAACAGTATCCTGGTTGATGTTTTCAATCACATGAACCTTTTCAACTTCGATTCCCATTTCAGTTGCGATTTCTTCAGGTAATGGATCGCGTCCGAGGTCCTGTGACAATCGGCGAAAGACCTGCTTGTATTTTGAAATTGTTTCTACCATGTGCACTGGAATACGGATGGTTCGTGACTGGTCGGCGAGCGCACGAGTGATTGACTGTCGGATCCACCAAGTAGCATATGTTGAGAATTTGTAACCCTTTGTCCAGTCGAATTTTTCAACGGCCTTAAAGAGACCGAGGTTACCTTCCTGAATCAAGTCGAGGAGCGTAAGATCAGATGAACGTCCAACATATTTTTTCGCAATTGAAACCACGAGACGGAGGTTAGCTCGAGCCAACAAATTTTTAGCTTCCAAATCCCCTTTCTCAATTCGCTTTGCGAGTTCACGTTCCTGAGCAGCATGAATCAATGGGTACTGACCGATCTCCTTAAGATACATTTGAATCGAATCGTACTGATGTGATTCTTTACCGAGTTTAGGATCTTTTATTGTTGCTTCAATGTCCAAAAGGTTTCCACCTTCCAAAACATCAATACCGGCAGTAGTAAATTTTTCATAAAGTTCATCCAAGAACAAGATATTGTTTTCAATATCAGGGAATGTTTTGAGAATTTCATCATAGGTAATGAAGCCACGCTTCTTTCCTTTGACGATCATGTCATTTGCCTTCGCTTCAAGATCTTTTGCTTTCCGTTCCGCAGCGTTGAGCTTTGGCTCTTTAGCTTTCGGAAGTGCCTTTTCTTTTTTAACTGCAACCTTCTTCACTGCAGATTTTGCAGCTTTTGGAATGCTTGCTTTTCGGGCAGCAATAATCTTTTTTGCTACTGGCTTCGCCTTTTTCACTGGAGCTTTTTTAGCTGCCGCCTTTTTTGGAGCCGGTTTTGCCTTAAGCTTCGCCTTTGGTTTTACTTTAATTTTTTTTGCTGGTTTTTTCATATCCTATCTCTATTATCTACTAATTCGCTAAAAATGAAAACTGGATTAATTAACTTTCTAATGTATGTAAAATAGTGGTTTTTTCTTTTACTTGTGCAAGCAGGTCGCTAACATCTTTACCTTCCTGTTCCCCTTCGCGAATTTTTACGGAAAGCTCGTCGAGAATTCGCTTGAGTTCGCGAGCTTGAAGCTGTCTGGTAAGCAAATCAAATTCACTTTCAAGATTTTTATCTGCTCCAAATCCGGCCTCAGCTTCAAATATCAATTCATCTTTCCGCTCAAGTGCCGTATCTCGGACAAGCAATGCTCGGTCCGCACCCAAAGCATTCTTTAATTTTTCTTCGAGAATGTCTCCGGCAATCAATGGCTTTTCAGATTCCTGTTGCCAAAAGACAATTCCATATAAACGCTCACCAAGAGAAAACTTACGGTCAACGTTCTCAGGTTTTTCTTCTGCAACGCGTGCGGTAGTGTTTTCCTTTTCGAAACTAACGAGATCACTTTGCAATGCAGTAGCGGAAGTTCCGGTGATTTTTTCAACCGTACCCAAGAAATGTTCTCGAATAATTGCGCTTGGAATTTTTGCAACCAACGGCAATACCAGTTTCTGAATCATCTTGATTCGCTCTCGCGGATCAGTATTCGTCTCCATAATGTGTTTTGCGAAAAATGAAACAGCTGGTTCAGTTCCTTTCAGAACTTTCAGCCAATCGTCTTTATTTTCCTTAATCACATCTGCTGGATCTTTTCCAGATGGAAGTTTCGCAACTTTCACATCCATGCCTAGACCGAGGGCCAAGAGCGATCCACGATACGTCGCATTGATTCCCGCTTTATCACCATCAAATCCAAACAAAATGTTTTTGGAAAATCGAGCAAGCATTTGCAAGTTTGTGACTCCTCTATCCCCACTTGGAACACTATCAGAAAGAGCAGTTCCAGAAGCAGCGACGGTGTTCACCACACCAGCTTGATGTGAGAGCAGAAGATCAAATTGACCTTCCACGATGATTGCGTAATCACGCTTCCGTATTGCATCTTTTGCGCGATCAATTCCATAGAGTGCGCTTGATTTGTCGAAGAGTGGAGTATCAGGACTGTTCAAGTATTTTGGCGTTGCATCGTCGGCAACCATTGTTCGCCCAGAGAAAGCGATCACTCTGCCAGTAGAATCAAAAATCGGAAACATGGCGCGATTTCGAAATCGGTCGTAGTATCCTTTTTCTGTTTTTTTAATCAGTCCAGCTTTTTCTAAAAGTGGTTCAGAGAATTTCTTTCCAGATAAAAATGTGGAGAGTGTTCTCCATCCATCAGGAGCAAATCCCAATCGAAACGATTTAATTGTTTCATCAGTCAGTCCGCGTTCATGGAAGTATTTTGTAATTTCAGGATGCTTAGAAAGTTCGTCTTCGTAGAATTTTGTAGCTGCTTCCATTACAGCAAAGAGTTTTTCTTTTTCGTCGGTATTTTCCGGCTTAAATCCAGTAAGCGGCACACCGGCTTTGTCAGCCAGAATTTTCAGCGCGCCTTTAAAATCCAAACCTTCATACGCCTGAACAAAAGAAAAAATATCCCCTTTTACTCCGCAACCGAAACAGTAATAACTACCTCGCTGCGGAGAAACGTAGAAGGACGCTGTCTTCTCATTATGAAAAGGACAGCGTGCCTTGTAATTGATTCCCGATTTTTCTACCTTAATGTAACCCGAGAGCACATCTTGGATCGGAAGCCGCTCTTTAATTTGATCTACGTTGGTCGCCATAAGTTCGATATGATTTAAGCTTACCACGTTCTGACCGGAGTATCGGCGGATGGTCTTAGGGCTAGTCTTTTAGCGCTTCCATTCGGATGAATGGCTATTGCGCGCGTTTTTAGCGCTAAGACCGTCCGCCGATGCGGAGGTCATAAATACTTTTAGTTCTCTTCTTCAGTTGCTGCTTTTTCAGCTTTCTTTGCGAGTCCTGCACGGAAGCCTGTTCCAGCTGGAATCAAGCGACCGATGATGACGTTTTCTTTCAAACCACGAAGCTTGTCGATACCACCGCGAACTGCGTTAGTGATCAAGACACGGTTAGTGTTCTGGAAGGAAGCAGCTGAGAGCCAGCTCTTTGTTGTGAGGGATGTTTCGGAGATACCGAGAACGAGTGCTTCAGCTTTCGCTTCGTCACCACCTTCAGCACGAATGCGGCTGTTTTCTTCAGAGAGTTCAATACCTTCAACGATTTCGCTCGGTGAGAATTCAGATGAGCCAGGCTGCTTGATGCGCTTACGTGAGAACATCTGTCGAATAATGATTTCGATGTGCTTTCGTGAGATTGAAGCAGACTGAAGTTCGTACACTTTGTTGATTTCGCGGATGATATATTCTTCTGCGAGTTCCATAGTTCCGTACTTGAAGATTTCAGCGATGTCAGCCGATCCATCAGTCAACAACTGACCACCATGGATGCGATCACCAGCCTTAACCAACGGAGTTCGTCGGAATGGAACTGGATACTCAACAGTGTTTGATTTCTTGTCACCCTTGGTGTCGTTCAAGATAATGATAGTCTTTTCCTTTCCTTCAACCTTGATTTCAATCACTTCGCCGTCAGCGTGTGAGATGATCGCAGGGTTCTTTGGAATTCGGCGTTCGAAGATTTCTTCAACACGAGGAAGACCTGCAGTAATATCGAGCTGCGCGACTCCACCGGCGTGGAAGGTTCGGAGCGTGAGCTGAGTACCTGGTTCACCGATAGCCTGAGCTGCGATAATACCAACTGCTTCACCGAGGTCGACGAGTTTGTTTCGTCCGAGGTCGAGACCGTAACACATCTGACAGATACCGTGAGCTGTCTTACAAGTCAACGGAGTTCGGATGTAGACTTTTTCTACGCCAGCTTTCTGGATTGCCATCGCATCTTCACGAGTAAGCATAGTGCCACGCTTGTATGAGATAGTTCCCTTGTCGTCTTTCAAGTCTGAAGCAAGGATTCGTCCGCGAAGGTTTTTTGAAATTGGAATTTCAATACCAAGCACGTTGTCAGCCTTTGCCCATTTTCCTTCTTTTGTTCCACAATCGTTTTCAGTAACCACGACATCCTGAGCAACGTCAACGAGACGTCGAGTGAGATATCCAGCTTTCGCAGTGTTGAGCGCAGTGTCGGCCAAACCTTTACGTGAACCGTGAGTGATAATGAAGTATTCAATTGGTGAGAGACCTTCTTTGTATGATGGGATAACTGGGAAATCAATTGTTCGTCCCTGAGTGTTGATGATCAAACCTTTCATACCGGCCATCTGAGTAACCTGTCCGATGGATCCGCGGGCTCCGGAAGTAACCATGTCGTATACTGATCCAGCTTTTGCCAATGCTTCAGGAATAAGTTTTTCAACTTCTTTCTTTGCACGTTCCCAGACTTCGATAACCTTCTGATATTTTTCGTCATGAGAAAGCAAACCGTCGTTGTACTGTCCGATGATTGTTTCTTCTTCCATTCGTGAAGCCTTGATAATAGCAGGCTTGCCTTCTGGAACTTTAACGTTATCCATACCGAATGTTGTACCTGACTTTGTCGCATACTTGTAACCGAACGCCTTCATCTTGTCGAGCACATCAGGAGTTCCATCAATGCCGTGCTTCAAGATCAAGTCGTCTACGAGTGTAGACATTCGCTTCTTGGTGATTTCTTCGTTGATGTAAGGGAAATCGTCAGGAAGAACTGAGTTAAACAAGATTCGTCCAACAGTAGTCTCGAAAGGTTTTCCTTCGAACTGAGCGTACTTTTCCTTTTCTGTTCCAAGTACTTTGATCTTCGCGCGGAATGAAACTGCGCCGTAGTCATATGTTGTGATCGCCTGGTTTGGGCTTGAGAAGATCATTCCCTCACCTTTTTCCCCTTCGATCAATTTGGTCATCCAGAAACATCCAAGAATAATATCCTGAGATGGGTTTACGATTGGTTCGCCAGACTGTGGCTTGAGGAGGTTCTTGTTTGAAGCCATGAGATCACGAGCTTCAGCCTGAGCCTCTTCTCCGAGCGGCAAGTATACCGCCATTTGGTCTCCGTCGAAGTCAGCGTTGAAGGCCGCACACACGAGTGGGTGAACCTGGATAGCATTACCTTCGATAAGGATCGGATTGAAAGCCTGAATACCAAGACGGTGAAGTGTAGGAGCACGGTTCAAGAGAACGTACTTTCCTTTAATCACCTCTTCGAGAATTGCCCATACTTCTGGAACACCTTCTTCGATGAGCTTGTTCGCTCCGCGGATGTTAAACGCCAATTCTCCTGAGAGAATCTTTGAAATAACGAATGGGCGGAAGAGTTCAAGCGCCATGTGCTTTGGAAGTCCACACTGATTAAGTTTGAGTGTAGGACCGACGACGATAACTGAACGTCCTGAGTAGTCCACACGCTTACCGAGCAAGTTCTGTCGAAACAAACCTTGCTTTGATTTCAAGTTGTCTGAGAGTGACTTCAACGCGCGTCGCTGTGACTGTGACATTGCCTGCGCATCGTTCTGGCTTGCGATTGAGTTGTCGATCAATGCGTCGATAGCTTCCTGGAGGATACGCTTTTCGTTTCGCAAGATAACATCTGGTGCACCGATTTCCTTCAATTTCTTGAGACGGTTGTTTCGGTTGATCACGCGTCGGTAGAGGTCGTTCACGTCAGATGTCGCATGTCGTCCACCATCAAGAGCAACCATAGGTCGCAATGCTGGAGGAATAACTGGAATGACAGTAAGGAACATCCATTCTGGACGGATGTGAGCGTGAATCATTGAACGGATCAATGCTACGCGCTTCTCCAATTTTTCACGTTCGATTGAGCTTGCCTTTTCAAGTGAAGCTTCAGTGATTTCCTTCAACTTTTCAAGGTTCAAGTTCTTGAACAATGTGTAGATTGCTTCAGCACCGATTGATGCTTCGAAACAAGTACCGTACTTCAATGAGAAGTGGTGGTATGAAATTTCATTCAAGACCTTTCCTTCGTAGATTTCAGAAATTTCTTTCTTAGTGCTTGAGAGAAGTGTCTTCAATTTTTCTTTTGTATCTTCGTCAGTTGCTGATTTAACTTTTGACTTGTATTCAGTCTCGAGATCACGGATGACTTCTTCTTTTTCAACTTCATTCACTTTCGTGATGATGTATCCAGCAAAGTAGACAACCTTTTCGAGGTCAGAAACAGTAATGTTCATGAGGATGGACATTCGTGAAGGAACACCCTTCAAGAACCAGATGTGAGCTACTGGAGATGCGAGTTCGATGTGTCCCATGCGGTCACGTCGAACGATTGAGCGAGTGACTTCCACTCCACATTTTTCACAGACAATATCCTTGTATCGGATTCGTCGGTATTTTCCACAGTAACATTCGTAGTCTTTTTCTGGACCAAAGATTCGTTCATCGAACAAACCTCCGCGCTCAGAACGTCCGGTACGGTAGTTAATCGTTTCAGGCTTGGTAACTTCACCGAAAGACCATTCACGGATCTTGTCAGGGCTTGCAAGCTTGAGGACGATATCTTGAAAATCTGTTGTGTCGATTGTTTTTGAATTGCTCATATATATTGAGAGAATTACGCTTCTTCTGATTCGTCTTCAGATTCTTCGACCGCTTTTGCGCTTCTGAGATCTACATCGAGAGCGAGGCCTCGGAGGTAGTTAAGCATAACTGAGAATGATGCTGGAGCATTTGGAGCTTTGATCTTTTCGCCCTTGATGATGGAATCGAACGTTGCTGAACGTCCCTGAATATCGTCGGACTTGATCGTGAGCATTTCGCGAAGGGTGTGCGCTGCACCGTAACCTTCGAGAGCCCACACTTCCATTTCTCCGAATCGCTGACCTCCACCTTGCGCTTTACCGCCGAGTGGCTGTTGCGTGATAAGGCTGTAGGGACCGATTGATCGCATATGGAGCTTGTCTTCCACCATGTGGTGCAGTTTCAAGACGTGCATGATACCGACGGCAACTTCCTGTTCGAAAGCTTCACCGGTTCGTCCGTCGTACAACTGTACGCGTCCGTGATCTGCCAATCCTGCCTTTACCAATTCATCGCGGATTTCCTGTTCTGATGCTCCTGAGAATGCTGGCACCATAGCCTGGTAGCCGAGTTTTTCAGCTGCGAGACCCAAGTGCATTTCCAAGATTTGTCCGAGGTTCATACGTGATGGCACGCCGAGCGGTGTGAGGATCACATCCACTGGAGTTCCGTCTGCCATGTATGGCATGTCTTCATCTGGAAGAATAGTTGAGATAACACCTTTGTTTCCGTGTCGTCCAGCGAGCTTGTCACCCACTGAAATGTTTCGGAGCTGTGCAATTTCGATAACTACTTTTTTGATGATTCCAGATTCGAGCTGGTGACCCTGTTCTCGTGAGAAGATTTTCACACCGATAGCGCGTCCACGCTTGCCGTGTTCGAGACGCATTGAAGTGTCTTT
>DALYCO010000029.1:0-7972 GCA_031973655.1 Minisyncoccota bacterium
GAGACCATCTGCGAATTCAGAAACTTTAACGATTGCTCCAACTTCGAGAATCTTTACAACAGTTGCTTCAGTGATATCTCCTACTTTCCATTCTTTTGTCATTTCCTGAATAATTGCGAGAGCAGCATCAGCCGCGCCGTTCTTTCCAGAAACATAAATCGTTCCATCATCTTCGATCGTGATTTCAGCACCAGTTTTTTCACGGATAGCTTTTACTGTTTTGCCACCTGAACCAATGATAAGTCCGATTTGGTCAACCTGTACTTTCGCAACCAAAATCTTTGGAGCGTTTGGAGAAATGTCTGGACGAGCTTTTGGAATTTCTGCTTCGATGACATCGAGGATTTGCATGCGAGCTTCACGAGCTTGTGCCAATGCTTCCTTCAAAGCTTTCACTGGAACGCCACCGACTTTGATATCGAGCTGAATCGCAGTAACGCCTTCGCGTGTTCCTGCAACTTTGAAGTCCATGTCTCCATAGTGATCTTCTGGTCCCTGGATGTCAGTAAGAATTTTATATTCAGTTGGGTTCTCAATATTCAAGATAAGTCCCATTGCAATTCCTGCTACAGGCCGCTTGATTGGAACACCGCCATCCATGAGTGCGATTGATGATGCACAGATTGATGCCTGTGAGGTTGATCCATTTGATGCAGTTGATTCTGAAACAACACGGATCGTATATGGGAATGACATTTTGTCAGGGATAACTGGAGTGAGCGCTTTTTCAGCGAGCATTCCATGACCCATTTCTCGTCGATTCATTCCGCCAACACGTCCTGTTTCACCTGCAGAATATGGAGGGAAATTGTAGTGGTGCATGAAACGCTTAGTTCCACGCACTTCCATTCCTTCGATAACTAGAGCTGTTTCAGGTCCTCCAAGTGTAAGTACTGAGAGCACGTGCGTCTGTCCTCGGTAGAAGATTCCTGTTCCATGAAGTACTGGAGAAATGCCACCAGCTTTTGCATAGAGTCCACGAACCTGATTCATTGCGCGTCCGTCAGCGCGGCGATTTTCCTTGAGAGCTTTTTCATGCACGAGATCATCGAGAGCTGCTTCCAAGTGATCCTTTGAGTGTGAAACGAGTTCTTCATTGTCAGGGAATTTTTCCGCAACAATAGTATTCCACTCATGTTCGAGTTCGAGGAACTTTGTTTTTCCAAGTGTTGGATCATCGCCTTCTTTCAAAAAGATTGCATCAGTTTTTGTTCCGACAGTAGACTTGAAAAGATCTGAAACTTCCGCCGGCACTTCCGGCTTTGGAAATTCCAATTTCTTTTTACCGAGTTCAGCAATAATTCCTTTCTGCCAATTTTCGATTTCAGTGATGTGCTTCATTGCGAAGTCGATGTAGCTTCCGACATCCTCTTCCTTGTCTTCGTATGCCATCGCTTCAATCATGACAACATTGTTTTCTTTTCCGCAGACAGTGAGATCGAGTTCGTAATTTGTTTCACCGGTGTTCGCCGCGAATGGATCGTAGACAACTTCTGTTGATCCTTTAACTCGACCGATGTGTGCTGCGCCAACTGGTCCTGCCCAAGGAATATCAGAGACACCAAGAGCAAGTGATGAAGCATTAATTGCCAAAACACCAGGGTCGCATTTTCCAACTGAAAGAACAGTGACAATTACCTGCACTGCATTTTTAATATGGTGAGAAAAGAGTGGACGAATTGTTCGGTCAATAATTCGTGACGAAAGAACTGCTTCATCGGATGGTCGTCCTTCTCGCTTGTTGTACTGTCCGCCGAGGATCAATCCAGAAGCGTAAAACTTTTCCATGTATTCGACGGTGAGGTTAAAGAACCCGCGGTTCTCCTTTCCGTCTTTTGAAATGACAACATTGGCGAAAACCACAGTATCTTCGCACTTGAGCATGACCGAGCCATTTGCCTGGTCCGCCAAGTCAGAAAATACGGCAGTCATCACCTTGCCGCCCACGGTGAGCGTGTATTCCTTGCTATGCATATATATTGTATGTAAGTCCCCGGACTTTAGTATTGAAACGGTTGTTTCACTACTACCTGTCCGAGGGCTTACTGAGCTTAAAAGCTTAGTTAATAACATTCTGAATATACCACACCAAATCAAGTTTGACATCAGCTGGCCAAGGCGCTACTATCGAATTAACTAAACGCTTAAAATTATGAATAAGACAATCATTTTTGACACATCAAACACCACAATGGCTGATATTTTGACATTTTCATCCATATACATAGGCAATTTGGAATATGTATGGCTGAAAATCAAAGAATTAGCTGAAAAGCAAACAAAAGAAGGAGTAACCCTTACTTTTTTACGTGCTAATGGTGAAAAAAAAGAAGAAACCGGCATTATTAAAAATCTGAACCCGACTGACAAACGTTTTGATTTTGGTAAGTATGCTGAGGACGGTGATGGCGGCCAAATTTTTACTGGGCGCACCATACGCATTGATAATGTATTTGGTGAAATACCCATACTTTTAGGTTTCTCATATGCGACTATATTTTGTTTTGGTAAGAAAATTAAAACTTACCGCCAATTTATGGAAAAAATATCAGCAACTGACTTTCACCACCAATACGTTACTTTGTACTACAAGAACATTGACGGTTCCACATCGGAGATTTACTGCCAGATTAAAAAGGCAAATAGATCAAATTTTGAAACCATTGATTTTCGGGAAAGGCTAATTACGCCAACCAATGACCTCGGAGTTACACTCAAAGGCCCAAATGGAATTCCCGATGTACATCGTTTTGTTTCACAAAACGGCTACCTGTACCAAATTGCTGAAACTACCCAGCAAACTATAAGCCACTTTGATGATGGCGAAGTATTCGGTCAGACAGGCTAAACACAGTAGATAATTTACACAATATGACGCTTTGCAATTTTTTGCGAAGCGTCTTTTTTATCTCTACTATCTCCCTATCAAATACTTTTTCGGATTCTCCGACATATCGATAAAGTCATCAACGACTTCTTTTAATTTCATTGAGGTGGATTTTCCAAATGAGATCACTTCTACTTGTGTCATAGTCTGGAGATACTGTACGAGTGGTATGAAGTCTCCGTCTCCTGAAGCGATGATGATCGCGTCGAGTCGTGGGGCCATCTTGATTGCGTCTACTGCCATACCGACATCCCAATCGCCTTTCTTTGCGCCTCCGGCAAATACCTGGAGGTCTTTTGTTTTTGTTTCGATTCCCATTTTAGTGAGTGCATCGAAAAAGTTTTTTTCATCCCCTGCTTCTGAAGTGATGACATATGCGATTGCACGAACGAGTTTTCGTCCCGCTACTGCGTCTTTTAATATCTGTGCGAAGTTTACGCGAGCCTTATACAGATTGCGACCGCTGTGATAGAGATTTTGCGTGTCGATAAAAATAGCGACGCGCTGTTCTTTGTGTTTAATTGCTGACATAAAAAAAATACTACTTATTAAAAAATATTAACCCTAATGCTCACTAAAAAATTTATTTACGTGACGCCGAAGCACTATCGCTTCCTGAAATTGCCCTGCCCGCTAAGAGAAACAATTTCAGGAAGCGCATAGTGCGAAGGCAACAGATATCAAATGCTCAATCGTGGCCTTCTTACCTGTTTTACCTTTTCGACAAAATAGCTTTCTTGTAAGTATCCAAGTGTTCAAGTGCAATTCCAGTTCCCTTTGCCACGCAATAGAGAGAATCGTCGGCAAGCACTGCTTTTACTCCTGTCTTTCGAAATACCAATTCTGGGAAGCTGCGAAGCTGTGATGTTCCTCCTGTCATCGTAATTCCCTGATCGATTATGTCTGATGCAAGTTCTGGTGGAGTTTCTTGGAGCACGTCTTTGATCGCTTTAATAATGAGCTTCAACTCCTTATCGATTGCTTTTACGATTTCATTCGTTGAAACCTGAGCAGTTCGAGGAAGTCCTGACATATAGTCACGTCCTTTGATCGTAAGTTGAATTTCTTCATCAAGTGGAATGGCCGCACCGATAACGATCTTCACCTGTTCTGCTGTTTTGTCTCCGATAGCGAGGTTAAATGTTTTCTTGATGTAGTCAGCGATAGCTTGGTCAATTTTATTTCCTGCACACTTAACTGATGTTGATGCTACGATTCCTCCGAGTGAGATTACAGCAACGTCAGTCGTTCCTCCGCCGATGTCGACAATCATGTGACCTTTTGATTCGTGAATTGGAATTCCTGCACCGATAGCTGCGAGAATTGGCTCCTTCACCACGTACGCATTTTTTGCACCTGCTTTAATGGTTGCTTCAACAACGGCTCGTCGTTCAGTAGAAGTAATGCCGGCTGGAACTGAAACCATCACATCGGGTTTCATGATATTCCATTTGCCGAGTGCTTTCGTAATATAGTAGCGAAGCATTGCTTCAGTCACACGGTAATCAGCGATCACACCGTCTTTCATAGGACGATACGCGATGATGCTTTCTGGAGTTTTACCGATCATTTCCTTTGCTTCGCTTCCGATAGCGAGAATTTTGTTGTCGATTTCAGAAACAGCAACAACTGAAGGTTCGTTGAGAACAATACCCTCTCCAGGCAAAAAAACCAGCGTGTTCGCCGTGCCGAGATCAATGCCGAGTTTTGAGCTGAAAATTCCCATAAGGTAGATAGAATATAGCATAAAAATAGAAATAAAAAAGCCGATGTGCTAACCTCTAGATATATGTATCTCGTAACCGTCCTTCCCCTCTCAAAAAAAGCCCGCACGGACGTTCTTTCGTATTTTCACGGTACGGATATTCCTCTTGGCACGCTTGTTGAAGTTCCTTTCCGAAACAAGCCAATGCATGCCATCGTCACCGAAACTCGCTTAGTTGAAGACATGAAAAGCATGATTAAGGGTGCTTCATACCAGCTCCGAAAAGTTTCAAAAGTTTTAGGAGACTCAGCTTTTCCAAAAGAAGTATTTACGAGCATTCAAGAACTGTCAGATTTTTATGTAACACCATTTGGAAATGTAATCGACGATGTTCTACCGGATTTTGTATTTGAAGAAATTGTTGTGAGTGAATCAATTCCACCTGTAGGTATCACACCAGTGCCGTCACTCTTTGCTGCAGATACTGAAGACCGCATGGGCTGGTACAAAACTCGTATTCGAGAATTGTTTGCTCAAAAGAAATCTATGTACATTGCGGTTCCAACTGAGCGGGAAGCAAAGAATTTACACAAGGCGCTTTCCCGCGGCATAGAAGAATACACCGTATTAATGACAGGCGGATTAACAAAGAAAAAATTGGCGGAAACACTCAAAAAGATCAAGGAAGAAGAACATCCAATCTGCATATTCGGAACGCCGGCTTTTGTCGCCCTTCCGAGAGCCGACCTTGATACTATCGTTATCGAACATGAAAGTTCTCAAAATTACCGCCGCGTAACACATCCATATATAGATATGCGATTCTTTTTGGAAATATACGCTCGAACTCGAAAACTTTCCCTCATATTTGCGGACACACTTCCGCGAGTAGAAACGTACCAGCGATTCACTGAAGGAGAACTGACTGAGATTCGCACATTCTCTTTTCATCCATCATTACCAGAACGTGAACTTATAATTCCACGAGAAAAGAAAACGGAACGATCAACATTCCGAATGATCTCTGAAGAAATGGAGGCAGAAATAATACGCGCTCAAAAAACAGGATCACAAATATTTTTATTTGCACTGAGGAATGGATTGGCGAGCATGACTGCATGCCGCGACTGCGGCGAAGTATTGTCATGCGAGCACTGCGGATCAACATTGGCTTTATATAAAACCGGAGACAAACGAGTCTTCATTTGTAATGCCTGTAAGCGACACAGCCCAACAGACAGCGCCTGTAAACGATGCGGTAGCTGGAATCTCCATCCATATGGCATCGGAATAGAAAGCGTATACGATGAGTGTAAGACGAGATTCCCAGAAGCTCCGCTCTTTCGCATAGATCGAAATAGTGTAAAAACTGATAAAGAAGCCCGCAAAGTCATGGAAGAATTTGAGGCAAGCTCCGGCGGAATCTTGGTGGGGACCGAACTTGCTATTCATTATATAACCGACAAAATTCCCGTCATCGGCGTCGCATCATTCGATTCCCTTTTCTACATCCCAAGTTTCCGAGTGAGTGAACGAATCGTCGAGCTCATTACAACATTACGAGAAAAAACGCAGAAACTTCTCATGATTCAAACAATCTATCCCGATGATAGATTACTTACCATCACCGCAAAACCACGACTCTTTTCCTGGTACGCAGAAGAACTTTCCGAGCGAGAAGAATTCAATTACCCACCGCACACCACACTCATCAAAATCGTCGGACATTTCCCAAAGGATAAAATAAACCAAGCCCGCGAATCACTCGCCGCAGAACTCGCATCCTGGACACCCGACATATTCACCGGAAATTCAGTAGAAAACAAAAACCACGCAAAACTTGTCGCCCTCATCCGAGTCCCCAAACAAACCTGGTGGTTTTCCCAACTCGGCAAAAACAAACAAGACGCCGACCTCAAACAAATCCTCACTTCGCTCCGCCAAACCTATGCAGTTTTGGTCAACCCAGAAGATTTGTTGTAGCCATTTTACTGGCATAACCTCTAAGTCATTTGCCACAGATGGCACTAAGCTGTTCAGGGCGCGAAGTCGCACTTCTTGTCCGTGAGGCTCGCCCGAGCGGACAAAAGTGCGACGGCAGCGCTCTCCGAGGAGTGCTTATTCCAGTTGTTCCTACACTTTATGGCTGCACGCCCCTTGTCGCTGAATATCGTCATTTTCACGCTGGGCGCGGTACTTGCCTATCGGCAAGTAATATGCTACCATTATGCCCATGTCAAAAACCGTTATCGAAGTAAAGAAAAACAGCAACGAAAACAACGCAACACTCTTGCGCCGCTTTTCACGTAAGGTCATGGATGCAGGAATCATCCACTCAGTTAAGAACAACCGCTACAGCGAACGCGACACATCAAAACTTTCACTCAAAGTTATCGCACTCCGCCGATTGGCACGCCGAAAGGAAGTCGAAAAGTTGAAGAAACTCGGCAAAATGAAGGAACGCGAACACCGCGGCGGCCCACGATCATAACCACCATGGTTGATACGAATCTCACATCCGTCATCAACAAAACAAAAGGCAAGCTCCCCAGCTTGCCTTTTGTCGAAATGAAAGAAAAAATCCTCGGCAAAGGATACGAACTTTCAATTTCATTTGTCAGTCCAAAAGAATCACAAAAGCTCAATCTCACCTACCGCGGAAAAAATAATCCAACAAATGTGCTCAGTTTTGAACTCACAAAAAAATCCGGCGAACTTGTTCTCCAACCAACATGCGTGAAGCGTGACGCAAAAAATTTCGACATGGATTATCCCAATTTTCTCGCATTTTTACTTATCCACGGAATGCTGCATTTGAAAGGAATGCAACATGGTAGTACAATGGAGAAACAAGAGGCTCGTTTCAAAAAAATATTTGGCGTTACAGAAATTGTAAACAAGAAATAATTTTATTGAGACGGAACTTTTCGTACCCCATACATATGCGAAAAATTACCGTCGGAATTGATATCGGAACACACACGACTCGCGTCGTGGTTTCTGAGCACACAAAAGAATCCTCACTCCCTATCATAATTGGAACCGGACTGGCAGAATCAAAAGGAATGCGCCATGGCTACATTGTTAATTCAAATGAAATTCTCAAATCAATAAAGCGTGCAATCTACGAAGCTGAAAAGGCAAGCGGCGTAAAAATTAAACAAGTCGTTGCGTCTATTGGAGGCATTAGTTTGAAATCAGATATCACGGCAGGTTCTGCAATTATTTCAAAAGCTGATTCCGAAGTAACGGCACTCGATGTAGACAAAGCAATCAAGGAAAGCGAACAGGCACTCACCCTTGCGAATCGCCGCATCATCTTTTCAAACACTCTTTCATGCAAACTCGACGGCAAGGATGTTCTTGGCCGACCAGAAGGA
>DALYCO010000030.1:0-273 GCA_031973655.1 Minisyncoccota bacterium
TGCATTTATCATCTACTCTGGTTTGATGTTTGTCTTGGCTCGCGGAAATTCTGAAAAACTCGAACAGGCAAAAACACGACTTCTCTATACTTTGCTCGGAGCAGGAATTCTCCTCGGTGCATGGATGATCGCAACCGTTATTAAGGCTACTATTGAAGCCCTTACCGCATAACTATGAAAAAAACACCAACAAAATATATTCATAGTTTTATTGTAATGATCGCTATGATCACGCTGATGTTTATTGCAGCACCTGCATCTGCTCAGGCGCCC
>DALYCO010000030.1:283-7899 GCA_031973655.1 Minisyncoccota bacterium
AATCCATCAGCTATTTATCCGCAGCCTGCGAATAATGCTATTTATAATCCAAATACAAACTTTTCGGTTGTTACTACTCCAAGCTCGACCGCATGTACCAGCAACATACAGAAATTTGCTGATTTGATGAACTTCGCAACCTGTATCATGAATCGATTTCTGCTTACAATTGCGATAAGCTTTGCTGCGATTTATTTTGTCTGGGGAGTTGTGCAATACGTACTTGCTCCTGCTTCTGCCGAAGAACGAAAGAAGTCAAAACAAGTTATGCTCTGGGGAATTCTCTCACTGTTTGTGATCGTTTCAGTGTGGGGAATTGTGGCGGCAATGCGCCAACTCTTCGGCATATAAGTGTGGGGAAATCGCTTGCATTTTTTTACCTTGAGTATGATATAATTTAGAGCATAGTAATAGGTCAGTAATTATTAATAGTTTATATATTTTTATAAATATGAAGAATTTTCAAAAGGTAGCGATATTAGCGCTCGCGTTTACGCCAGCAGTTGCATTCGCTCAGAACGCAGGTCAGCTCTTTGCTCTCCTCCAGATTCTCCGCGACGTGCTTAGCTACTTGATGCCAGTATTGATCATCCTCGGCGTACTCTACGTTGCTTGGGGTATCATCAGCTTCGTCATCAAGACTAACGAAGAAGAACGTGCAAAGGCAAAGGGACAGATCCTCTACGGTATCATCGGTCTCTTCGTTGTTGTCTCAATGTGGGGTCTCGTAGCATTCCTCCAGACAACTCTCGGTATCCGTGGTGGAAACCTCGATGCTGACCAGGTTCCTTGTGTGATCGATGCTAACCCAAACCTCGCTGGTTGTCAGTAAAAATATATGTTCACATGGTGGTTTGCCAATACTAATATCGCTTATGCTGTCAGTATCGATACGCTGATCTATCGTATGGGTACACAGATTATCAACCCAATCATCATGTTCATGATGGCGCTCGCAATCCTCGTATTCGTATGGGGAGTAGTCGAGTTCCTAATGAACCAGGGTGGCGGGGAAGAGAAAGCGATCGCAGGAGGCAAGCAGCACATCATCTGGGGTCTCGTAGGGCTTCTCATAATGGTAGGAGTATTCGGGATTATGCGACTCATCATCAATACCTTCGGTTTGCAAGGACCGCCAGGTACACCGATAGTCCTTCCTCAGTAACATATTTACAGCAAAAAACCGCTCAAAACGAGCGGTTTTTTGTTATTTAACCCTTATGAAATAAGGACATATGAGCTTGACTTTGTCAAGGAAGTGTGCTATACTGTATCCAATACCTAGAGACACTATATTCTTTAACAAAACAAGCCCGGAAAACCCGGCAAATACTAAATATGGAACACGGAAACGATCACGGTCACGGTTCAGAAGAACCAAAAATGGAAACATCATCTTTTTACAATTGGGTTGCAGGTTGTTGCGTAGCAATTTTTTTGCTGATAGCAATATTCATTCAATTACCAAGCGATCAGGATGTGAATGCTAAAAAAGAGTACACCTATATCTCTGAAAGTACAGTGGTAGATATACCAAAGGAAATCAATAATGGGTCGCACAAGTTTTACTTACTCGCACCTAATGCAGTATTAAAAGCTCAATTCAAATTAGGAGAATTGTATCCTGAATATCCTAAAAACCTCTTAAATCGCGCAAGCGGTTTTGTGGTAAGGGATGATAAGGGTAATACGAACATTAGGCCTGGAACTTTGTACGTTACGATTACAAACGTAAAAAGCGAAGACAGATTGATGGGATTCGGGCGTTGTGAATACCCCGATAATTGCTATATTGATTTTTCAGATTCTTCGAAAGAAGAACTACCTGGATTAACAAATTATGCAGAAATATTCCGCACTTCTTTCTTCTTACTTTTATGCGTTGCAGTAATTATTATGATCTACTTGGTTTGGGAGAGAAGAAAAACGAGCATTGAACCTAAGCACTGGCTAGAGCCATGGAAAAAAGTTCATCATACGACTACTCCTAGTACTGGAGGTGGACATCATAGCGATGGCGCTCCTATACCTGCTGGTTTCGTCTTTAACTTTTACTTCGTACTTATTTTTGCTGTGTTTACTTGGGGAGTACTGTTTTTTACAGATGGCTTCTCAACACTCTATGCGTTAATTCCTTTCATTGGGTTTGGACTGCATACGTATTTGATTTCGTACAACGGCTTTGACGTACAAAACCATACTAAGAAGGGTATGTACGTTAAGGACACTAAGCATGAAGCAATGACTTACGAAGAAGGCAAGAGATGGGCATCAAGATTTTCTTACATCATCGGAACACCTCATGGCCAAGGCTTTGAAGCGTTAAATGAGGATATACGTGAAATATCTTTGGAACCTAAAAAGGCTGAAACTGCTAAGTTGTTATTCAAAGGCAAAAAATCGGCAATCATTCAGCAGCCTGTAGCATCAACCAACGTTATGGCAGATGCTGATACCGCTTGGTTGACTAAATTCAAAGGTGGAACGTTGCAAGATTTGGATGACAAGATGACCCGTATTTGGTGGTCTTGTGCCGCACTTACTGCATCAGAAATGACGCTTGATGAAGTGCTAACAAATCAAACTACTGTAAAAATTAACGGTGAAGATCAGTCTGTATTTGAATTTAACCACAGAACTGATGAAAAAGCTCGCGTTGTTTTTAATTCAATGGGTATTAAAATGGACTGGCACTCTTCTATGGCTCAACCTCAAATGCAAGGTGACTTGGCAAAAGCAGTTGAACTTGAGGGTGTTATCCTTGAGGCAATAGCTGGCGTTAAGAAAGCTTTCCCTAGTTTGGGTGATGCTGAAGTTGAAAAGGCAGCACGTATCTGGGCTAAGATTTCGACTGAGACATACGGTACGTATGGCTTAGACAAGAACACACTAAAAGAAGCGGTTCAAATTGCTCATGCATTAATGAACAAACAACAACCGTAACTTAGGACAAACTAGATTTTAAACTACAACGAAGCGTTAGTGAAAACTAACGCTTCTTTTTTATTGTAGGGGATAACTATAGTGTGCACCCGGGAGGGATCGAACCTCCGACCATCTCCTTAAAAGGGAGCTGCTCTACCATCTGAGCTACGGGTGCTGGTGTGTTTTATTCTAAAACGTTTCTAAGTATACACGAAAACAGGGAAAATTCAATCTAAGAGGACTTTCGCCTTACAGGCGCGGTACAGGCTTCGCGTCGTGCTCGCTTCGCTCCGCGCGACAGGCTCAGCCTTTTCAAGTCCTCTCTCGTTCGCCAAGCAGTTGGCGAACTCCCGGCACACTACTCACTGCGCTCGTGGTGCCGGGGAGAGGACTTGAACCTCCATGAGTTGCCTCGCTTGCTCCTAAGGCAAGTGCGTCTACCAATTTCGCCACCCCGGCTTTTTATTCAACTGTGTGCCCAGAGTGGGAATCGAACCCACACGGTGTTGCCACCTGGGGATTTTAAGTCCCCTATGTCTACCAATTCCATCATCCGGGCATTGCGTGCCTTTCTCCACTATTCTCCCTGAGACCTAGGGCGGAATCGAACCGCCGTATAAAGGTTTTGCAGACCTTTGCCTTACCACTTGGCGACTAGGTCATATTAGACCGCACCCTGCTTCGCTAAAGCTTCGCAGGGCAAGCTTATCTTAATAAATTATCTATCTTCTGTCTATGCTTTTCTCCTAGATCGATTTCGAAGTCAACATAAGGAATCACTCGGGATTTTGTATTATTCTTGATGTAGGTGCGCATATCGGTTCGTAGACGCTTTGCAAAGTCGAGTACTGCTTTTTCTTTGTTGTTTGGAAGCACTGAGAGGTAAATGATAACGTTTTTGGTGTCAGGAGTGAGCATTGCGTGGGTGACTGAGATCAGTGCTTCACGATTGCTTTCACGCTCCAAAAACGCAGCTGCATGCCGTCGGATTACTTCCTCCAATTTTTCTTTGTGTGCATCCATATTTTATTTCTCAACTATAGTAAATGCTTCAATAACGTCGCCAGCTGCAATTTCATACTTTGATTCGATCTGCATGCCGAATTCCATACCTGCCTCAACAGCTTTAATCTTAAGCTTGTTGTGCTGAAGTTCAACGATGTGTGCACGACCGATTTCGTTTTCACGGCGGAGGATGCGAACCTGTGAGTCATTGGTCATGAGACCATCGATAACTTTTCCTCCGACAACCTGTTTGTCTTTGGTAGCAGAGAACACTCGGATGATTTTTGCACTTCCTGATGGTTCAAGGGTAGTGATGCGCGGGCGGCGGTTGTAGATTTCTTCTTTAAGGAAGTCGGTAAGTTTGTAGATGATGTCGAATGTCTGAACAGTGACATGTTCCTTTTCATTCAAGTCTACTGCGCGAGGATCAAGCTTTACATTGAAGCCAACAATAATGCTTTCCTTGTCTGATGAAGCTTTACGGATATCTCCTTCGCCGATTGCGCCTACAGACATTTCAAGGATTTTGAATTTTGAGTTTGGAAGCTCGATCTTACGAACTTCTTTTTCGATGGCGTCGAGCATACCGGCAACGTCTGATTTGATGATGAGGGGAACAAGCTTAATCTCAGCGCTTGTTGCAACAGGCATCTCTGCCTTACCAGCAAGCTCACGCTTCATTTCAGTCCATTCACGAGCGCTTGTTTCAGCTTCTTTCTTGCTTGAGAAAACGCTGAACATGCTGCCAACCTGTGGCTGCTTGTCGAAACCAGTCATGTGGATAGGGGATGAGAAAGTCGCTTCAGTGATAGGTTTGCCGAGGAAGTTTTCAATGATACGTGTTCCTACGATTGAATCTTCAACAACAAGGAAATCTCCTTTTTTGATCGTACCGTTTTTGATGATGAGTGTTGCTGCAATACCGCGTTTTGGATCGAGATGAGATTCGATAACCACTCCTGATGCAGGAAGTGATGCATCGCCAGTGAAGCTATTGAGATCAGCTACGAGGAGAATAAGGTCAAGCAATCCATCGACGTTTGTTCCTTGCTTTGCAGAGATTTCAGCAAAGGGAACATCGCCACCGAAACCTTCGAGGTAGATGCCTTTTTCTGCGAGATCGATTTTTGTCTTTTCAATATTTGCACCTGGCTTGTCGATTTTGTTGATAGCAACGATGTAAGGAATGCCGCTTGCGACAATTGTTTCCCATGCTTCAAGTGTCTGAGCTTTTACTGAGTCTTCTGCTGAAACAACGAGAATGGCGATATCAGCAGTCTTCGTACCGCGTGCGCGCATCTTTGAGAATGCTTCGTGTCCTGGAGTATCAAGGAAGGTAATCTTGCGATCAACCTTGTGTTCGTCTGGATGGGTAACTTCATATGCAGAAAGTTTCTGGGTAATGCCGCCTGCTTCGCCTGCTACGATGTTTGATTTGCGGATATAGTCAAGAAGCGTCGACTTGCCGTGGTCGATGTGTCCCATGATAACAACGACCGGAGGCCGTGTTGTTGATTCAGTTTTAATTTCTTTTGGTTTACTCATGGTCGTATGCTTCGGTTAAGACTTTTTGTTCTTCTTCGGTGAGATCGTATTCTGGTTTTCCTTTTATAATTGGCTTTGCAAAGATGCTGACACGCTCTCGTGAGTAGAGGCTTGAAAGCACGACGCCGTCGCCATGGTCATCGACAATAGCTGTAGCGAAGCTCTGATTGCTTCCTGAATCTGCAAATGGATTGAAACGCACGGTCTTGATATTTCGAATCGAGCGTGCAAGGCGCTTTTCAGCACCAAGCAATCGGCGCTTGATTTCAGTATGTGTGCCTTCAATTTTGGTCAGATCGTTCTGTACAGACCCTAAAACACCCTCAAGTTCGGTTGCCCGCTTACCGCCAAAAAATTTCCTGAGGCGAAGTTCTGTGCGAACCAGCCAGACGAGGGAGAGGAGATTAGTTGCAATAAGTATATAAATGAGTATTGTGTTTATATCCATATAGTGACAAAGTATATAATATAAAAGGCTTTTTAGCAATTTTGATGAAAAAAACAAAAACCACCAAAAAGAAAATAATGTACTTAGATTTTGCCTCTTCAACGCCAATTGATCCGCGTGTTTTGGCCGTGCTCATGAAAGCTTCAAAATTCAGTTTTGCGAATCCGAGTGCACTCCACTCATTAGGTACCGCGGCCCATCTCGAACTTGAAGATGCCCGTAAAAAGGTTGCCGATGTGCTTGGGGCCCATGCTGATGAAATTGTGTTTGTTTCCGGTGGAACTGAAAGCGACAATCTCGCTGTGCTTGGAACCGTTCGGGCTTTTCAGAAAAAGTACCCTAAGATTCGTCCACATATTATCGTCTCCGCAATTGAGCACGCGGCAGTAAAAAGTGCAGCTGAAGAATTAGAAAGTCTTGGCGTAGATGTTTCTGTACTTTCTGTAGATCAAAATGGACTTGTCGATGCTAAAAATCTTCGCAAGCTCATTCGACCGGAAACAATATTGGTTTCGGTTATGCTTGCTAATAATGAAATTGGAACTATTGAACCGGTACAGGAAATTGCAAAAGAGGTTCGCCATGCGCGCCGGCATAAAGACGCGCAAGCGCTGGTCGGCGCGCAGTATCCATTGTTCCATACTGATGCCAGCCAAGCATTGAACTATATTGCAATCGCTGTAGAAAAAATGGGAGCTGATCTGGTAACTATTAATAGCGGTAAAATCTATGGACCGAAAGGTGTCGGAGCGCTTTATGTGAAGCGTCGCACACCGATTGCGCCAATTATGTTTGGTGGTGATCAGGAAAAAGGTTTGCGTCCAGGAACAGAATCATTGCCGGCTATTGTCGCATTTGCCGAAGCTGTTTCAATTACCGAACACATGCGAGACAAAGAATCTGCACGACTTACCAAGCTTCGCGATTACTGTGTTTCAAAATTGCAGAAACTTCCGTACACTATTCGCATCAACGGGGGAATGAAAGACCGATTGCCAAACAATATCAACATTACTATTTCTGGTTATCAGAGCGAGATGCTTGTTGTGTACCTGGATGCGCAAGGAGTCTGCATTTCCGCAAAGAGCGCTTGTAAAAGCACTGATCCCGAAAACTCTCATGTCATCGAAGCGCTTGGCTATGAAAATACTGATAGCGAATCCGGCAGCCTTCGAATCAGCCTCGGAAGAGGAACGACGAAACAAGAGATTGATTACTTTTTGAAATCACTCGTGCACGTGCTTGGTTTATTGAAATAAAGTTCTCCCAGAACTCCATTTCATTTTTGCGATTTGATTGTCATGATATAATAGTGCACATGGATCTCAAGAACCTTACAAATTATCAGCTCGTACTCCTGGTACTTCTTGTATCCTTTGTCACTTCGATTGCGACTGGCATTATTACTGTCTATTTACTTCAGCAATCTCCGACAGTAAGTTCTGTTATCAACCAAGTTATTCAACGAACCGTCGAGACAGTCACTCCAACAGGAAATGAAACCATTAAGCAGGCCAATAAAGTAGTTTTTGTAAAAGAGGGTGATCTTGTCCCTGTCATAGTGGATACTATAAAAAAATCCCTCGTCACCATTTCATTTGAATGCAGTATTACAGAAGAAGACAGGGCAAATGGGGAAAGATGTTTAAATGATGAATTCGGATTCTTTACAAATGAAAAGGGAGAATTCTTG
>DALYCO010000031.1:0-5258 GCA_031973655.1 Minisyncoccota bacterium
ACTATAACAGTGGAGAGTGGTTTAGGTTCGGGTTCAGAATTTATTGTTCGTATTCCAACTCGAGTTGTTCAATGAACAATCGCATACAAAAGGCGATATCAGCAGGCATAGATTTTCTAGCAAACGAGCAACGCGAGGATGGAAGCTTTTTATGTTTGGCGACGCCGACGCTCAATGATTACTCAAAAATAGAAACATGTCCTGCAATAGTTCCGGCGAACATTGTACTCTCATCTTTAGCTCACATTCCAAAAACGGAAGCATCTCAGAAAATAGTCAGCAAGCTGATTCCTTTTTTACTCAGCCAAAAAGGAGAGTATTGGTCCTACAATTACTGGTTTCGGGAATCACCAGAATCCCAAGCACTACCATATCCCGACGACTTGGACGATACATTTTGCGCGTTGGCTGCACTGTACGAACATGACCCGACGCTTTTTGACGGCGAGGCAATGGCAAAGATAGCAACAATGCTTACTTCTGCAGAAATACAGGAAGGTGGTCCATACAATATGTGGCTGGTACCACCGGAGGGAAGATCAAAATGGGAAAATATCGATCTTGTTGTTAATAGCAACATTGCTTTTTTCTTATCACTACAAGACATTCAACTACCAGGCCTGGATGCATATATTGAAAAATGTATAGATGGAAAAAAGTATGCATTTCCATACTGTTCTGAGTATCCCGGATTATATTTTATTTCACGTTTTTACAAAGGCAGAAAAAAGCAGGAAATGATCGAGTATATACTGAGCAAGCGTGAAGCAGATGGGAAATGGGAAAATCCAATGCAAACCGCTTTGGCCGTATCGGCGCTGCTTAACTTATCTGCAGGAACACTGCATAAAGAATTAGTGAAAAGCGTCGAGTACCTTTTGGCTGAGCAAGAGAAAGGCGGCTGGAAGCCATATTCTTTCTTTTTTCAGAGTAAGACTCAAGAAGAAACGTTGTATGCAGGATCAGCGTCTACTACTACAGCACTGTGCTTGGAAGCATTACATAAATATACCGAAGCAATTGAAAAAGAAGTTCCCACTAGTACAAAAAACGAAGAAAATCAGATAAAACAATATGCGCAAATAATCGACAAAGTCCGCACCCGATTCCGTGAGAGCGGTGAGAGTGTGAAGATAACCGCACTGGAAATAGTAGACATAACAGTCAAATCTGATGCAGACAAGCATATTGCGCTTCTTCCATATTATTTTGCCCATGGGCTCATTAATCCACCACGTGTGATTTCAAACGACCTGACTATCGCGCTCGGTGCGGCGAGTATGCACGGTTGGATTGCGTATACAGTGTACGACAAGTTCCTGGATGGAGTTTCCGATCCAAAGACATTACCAGTAGCTATGATTTCTCTCCGCGAATCATATGGAGTTTTATCTCACTTACTTCCGATGGAGACTGGTTTTCCAAAGTTTTCAAGAAAAGTATTTAATATGATGGACGAAGCAAACGCGTGGGAAATAGCCACATGCCGCTTTAATCCCAAAGAAGAACTTGGAGTATTGCCTGACTTCAGTGATTTATCAAAGCTCGCTGATCGATCTATCGGTCATGCGTTAGGACCGCTGGCTATTCTTTTTGTTTTGGGGTATCGAGAAGAAAGCAGGGAGGTGGGACTTACAATGTGTTTCTTCAAGCACTATCTAATCGCTCGACAGCTTGATGATGATGCTCATGATTGGGAAGAAGATTACCAGGCAGGACGCATGACATGGGTGCTAGTAAAGTTGTTTGAAGATTGTAAAACAAAGTCTCCGACGCTCGAACAATTGCGGACTGTTTTTTGGAATCAAACGATTGTTTCTATTTCAAATGAGATGCTTGAGCATATTATAAAATCCAGAAAGTACCTTATTGAAATGTCTTCTTTCTTTGACGCAAGAATATTTGAAGTGATGCTTGCGTCGATTGAAAAGTCGGCGCTTTCCGCACTAAAAGAACATCGCGAGATAATTCAGTTTCTATCCATATACGAGCCTGAGGCAAAGTAGGGTTTCTTCTGATATACTTTCTAAACAACAATGTTCGAAATTTTTAAACATCCACTTTCATTATTCACGACGCACGCCAAAAACTGGTATGTTCGTTTTGAGCGCCCAGTATCGTCACTCTCACTTATTGGCGGATTTATATTCAACGCAGTTGCCTTAACTCGTGTAGACGAATTCAAGGAAAATTTTTGGATTGCCGTTCATTTGCTTATCGTCGCAGGATGTATTGTCTTTATTAATCGAGAGGAAAATCATGAGGGTGATGCCCTCGCACTTGGAGCTGATCCAGACAAACTCCATTTCTGGCTGATTAACATTATGCAGTTTATGTTTGGAGGATTGATGAGTACGTTCTTGGTATTTTATTTCCGAAGCGCAGTACTGTCTGTTGCCTGGCCGTTTCTCCTTATTCTGGCTATCGCTTTTGTTGCGAATGAATCACTCAAGCGCCACTACGCGCGACTCTATTTTCAAATCAGCTTCCTCTTTCTTTCTGTATTTCTTTTCGCGATCTTCTTTGTTCCAGTTTTATTAAAAGATATTGGCGCTACTGTCTTTGTTGTAAGTGGTATTTCCAGCCTGATTGTCATATTCCTCTTTCTTTTTATTTTGAGATATACGGGCGGAGAATCATTTGGTAAGGATAGATTAGTTTTGTTCTCCATGATTGTTGGTATTTTTATAACCATCAATGCGCTGTATTTCTTGCATCTTATTCCGCCATTGCCGTTGTCGCTTCAAGATGCCGGCGTCTACCATTCTATATCGAGAACTAGTGACGGGAATTATAACGCTGCTTCAGAAGAAAAAACATTTTTAGATCGTATGAAGCAAAGTATTGGCACATATCCTACGTATCACAATGTCGGGGATAAGCCTGTATACGTTTTTACTTCTGTCTTCTCTCCTGATGATTTTAATCTCACTGTTATTCATGAATGGCAGAAATATAATGTAACTACAAAAGGGTGGATTACAGCAGGAACAATTTCACTACCAGTTAAAGGTGGTAGAGCGGAAGGATTCCGTACGTATTCTGCTAAATATGGAGTTACACCGGGCAAATGGCGAGTAAATGTTACAACAAATTCTGGCCAAGTACTTGGGAGAATGGTGTTTAATGTAGAGACTGCTGACACTATGCCTGTCTTGAAGACAGAAATAAAATAATAACGCTTCCTTGTTACATATGTTAGAATGGTTTTTTATATGGAACAAAAAGATTCAAACATCTCCCAAGTAACTACCAAGCCGACATTGATCGGTCTTTTTAAACCATATCGAGGTTTGATTGCGGTCCTGGTAATTCTCGCTATAGGTTCAAATGCACTAAGCTTGGTTGTTCCGCAGATTATTTCAAAGGGCATAGACAGCTATGTTGCTGGCCAATTTATACTTACTCCTATTCTGATCGAATTCTTGTTGATTGCCATCGGTATTCTTGTTATTTCAGCACTCTCCGGCGTTGCTCAAACGTATGCATCGGAAAAAGTTGCCCGTGATATCCGAAGGGGATTGTCAGCAAAAATTTCTAATCAAACATATGGATTCATCGAAGAGATCACACCGGGAAAACTTCTCACCAATCTCACTTCCGATATCGATTCAATAAAACTTTTCGTCTCGCAGGCTATCGTTTCAATTGTCTCATCGTTTGTTCTTATCGTTGGAGCAAGCGTGCTTTTGTTCATGATTAACTGGAAGCTTGCGCTTGCAGTCATATTGGTAATTCCGGTCATCGGCATTACGTTCTTCTTCATCTTTGCAAAGGTACGCACGCTTTTCTTGCGAGCGCGTGATGTAATCGACCGGTTGAACAAGATTATTAATGAAAGCATTCTCGGTGCCGCTCTTGTTCGCGTGCTGCATTCTCAGAGTATTGAGCATGAGAAATTTGTTGTAGCGAATACTGAAGCGAAAAATGTTGGACTGGGAATTTTGGCTCTCTTTGCCAGCCTTATACCAATCATCAGTTTTGTGGCCAATCTTGCCATGCTTGTTATTCTCGTTCTCGGAGGACGCTTCGTGATTAACGGAACGCTAACGCTGGGACAGTTTTCTGCCTTCAATAACTACTTAACTATGCTTATCTATCCAATTCTTATTATTGGATTTATGAGTAGCCTCTTTGCGCAGGCGAGTGCCTCGTTTGAACGTATTGCTGCAGTCTTATACAAAGAAGATGAAAAAGAATTGGGAACAGTTACCAAGGAACTAACCGGAGATATTCAAGTTTCTGCGGTTTCAAAATCATTTTCGGGAAAGCCAGCACTCAAGGAAGTCTCTTTTGCACTGAAGCCAGGTACAAAGAATGCAATTATCGGACCAACGGCTGCAGGTAAAACTCAGTTACTGTATATGTTGATTGGGCTTACGAAACCTGATACTGGAACAATTTCCTATGATGGTGTTTCACTTTCAGAATATGACAAGGTTTCTTTGCACCGCCAGGTTGGATTTGTTTTTCAAGACAGTATTCTGTTTAATATGTCTCTTCGTGAAAATATTGCTTTCGACAAGAACGTGACAAATGAGGACTTAGAACGGGCAATTGAAACTGCTGAACTTTCTGATTTTCTTGATGCGTTACCACAGGGATTGGATACTATTGTTTCTGAAAGGGGAACTAGCCTCTCAGGAGGGCAGAAGCAGCGTGTTATGCTAGCGCGTGCACTTTCACTCAATCCAAAAATTCTCCTGCTTGATGACTTTACTGCACGCGTCGATACCCGAACCGAGCGAACAATTATCAAGAATCTGGAAAAGAACTATCCTGATTTAACGCTTCTTTCAGTCACGCAGAAAATAAGCTCGGTCGAGAATTATGACCAGATCATCGTTCTTATGGAAGGTGAAGTTTTGGCGAAGGATATGCACCAGAAGCTTCTTGAGACTTCTCCAGAATACGTCCAAATGTTTGAATCACAAAAGAGTACAAATCACTATGAATTACAATCTTAATACCATCACCCATGAAGAAAAAAGCTGGCAGAGTTTGCGAAAGCTTTTGCCATTGATAGCTGATGAAAAGGCGAATCTGATCATCGCTTCAATCGCTATCGTTGTAAACTCCGGACTTAACCTTTTGGCGCCATTTCTCGTTGGGTATACCATTGATACATACGTAGCGACAGGCGATTTCAACGGAGTGCTTTTGTTTGGTGGAATTCTTTTGATTATTTTTATACTTGCACTCATTGCGAACTATATTCAGACACAGCGAATGGGGGAATTAGGACAGGAAGTTTTGTT
>DALYCO010000031.1:5268-5809 GCA_031973655.1 Minisyncoccota bacterium
GCGGATTTGCCTGTTGCATTCTTTAACGCTAACAAGGCAGGTGACCTTATTTCTCGAATCAACAACGACACTGACAAGCTTAACCAATTCTTCTCTCGCGGACTGATGCAGTTTATCGGAAGCTTCTTTCTGATTCTCGGCTCAGGGATTTTTGTACTGTCACTCAACTGGAGGCTTGGCCTGATTGCTCTTTTGCCTGCCGCAGTATTGTTTATTTTTACTCAAGCAATCTCGCCGTTCATAAAGAGAATGAACGCAACCAATCTAAAAAGCTTCGGTTCAATGAATGCAGAAATTCAGGAAAGCCTTGATAACTTCAAGGTCATTGTTGCATTTAATCGTCGCGATTATTTCCGAGAGCGATTTGAAGAGGCAAATGAAAACAATTACAAGTCTGCGCTCAAGTCGGGTATTGCAAGCTCGGTTTTGTTCAGCCCCATCTACTCATTTGCAACGAGCATTGCTCAGCTTGGCGTGCTCATATATGGGGTTCATCTTATTGTCGCTGGGCAACTTACTATCGGTTTGCTGATCAGCTTCT
>DALYCO010000031.1:5854-7894 GCA_031973655.1 Minisyncoccota bacterium
ATCCACTTCGCCAGGTAGCTACCGTGTGGGCGGAGTTCCAGACCGCACTTGCAGGCTGGGATCGTATTTCAGATATTCTTTCAATGCCTTCAGATTTTAAGACAACTGAGGCCGCAGAAAATCCTAAATCAAAAGCAATACTCGAATTTGATAACGTACATTTTGGTTATGTAGAGGGACAGGAAGTATTGCACCATGTTTCATTTTCCCTAGAAGCAGGGAAGACATATGCCCTTGTTGGACCTACAGGAGGGGGTAAAACTACAACAGCTTCTTTGATGGCCCGTTTATATGATCCAACAAAAGGAACAGTGCTTCTCGACGGACAAGATATTCGCTCCTATGATGGCGATACAAGAACACAAAAGATAGGGTTCATACTTCAAGAGCCGGTTCTTTTCCAAGGTTCAATCCATGAAAATATTATCTACTCCAATGTGGTATATAAAAATGCCACGCATGATGAGTTAACTACAGTACTTGAACAACATGGGCTTACGCACCTGCTCGACCGTTTCCCAGAAGGATTGAAAACAATGATAACAGGAAGTGCAGACTCTCTCTCGCTTGGCCAAAAACAATTGGTTGCATTTATGCGTGCGGTACTTCGAAGCCCGGACATTCTTATTCTCGATGAGGCGACTGCCAATATTGATACTGTAACTGAGCAGCTTCTTGAAGATATTCTCAAAAATCTGCCAACAAAAACTACAAAAGTTATCATTGCTCACCGATTGAACACTATCGCAAATGCCGATGAGATCTTTTTCGTCAACGGGGGAGAGATCAAGCGTGCAGGATCAATGCAGGATGCTGTTGATATGCTTTTGCATGGTAAGCACCAAAGCTAGTCCAAACCTTTAAAATAAGGTTAAATTTCAACTTGCGCATTGAGATGAGGGGTTTATAATGAATATGGAGTCGATTAGTATCGTAATCCAAGTATTTTTGTTATATGACCAATTTTGGAAAATCATTAAGTATCGGTCTTGTAGTTGTTGTTATTGCTCTTGTTATTTGGTTTGTAGCGCGAAAGCCTGCGGATGAAATAATTCCTGCAGCTGAGCAAAATCAGACTACTCAATCTCAACAAATGAGCACTACCGATGATTCAAATCAATCTCTTGACCAGGACATGACTTCAATTGAATCTCAAATGAACGCACTCAGCACCGAAGCTTCAGCGGCCTCGACCGTTGAATAGATTATCAATCTAAATAATCACACTTTATGAAATATTCACACACAAAAGCAAGTTACATTCTCGTAGGTATGCTCGCGCTTAGTATTGCGGCTCCGGTATTTGCCACGAATGACGACACCAAGCCAAGAGACAGGGATCTCGGGTTAAATGTTCGGACAGAAGTTAAATCAGAAGGTAAAAATAAGTTTACTGGTACTGACACAGAAATTCAAACAAAGGCGGGCCTCGCTATCAGTAATCGTATCCAAGACCTTCAGACATTGCAGTCACGAATTAATGCAATGACACGTCTGTCATCGGCAACTAAAGCTACACTTACGACAAATATAATTTCAGAAATTTCACGTCTCACTGCGTTGCGGACAAAAATAAGTTCTGAAACGGGCGAAGCACTCAAGGCAGATGTAAAAACAATTACTGGATCATATCGTACCTATATGACGGTCATTCCTCAGATCCGCATTCTCGCAGCAGCTGATCGTGCACAGACAGTAGCAGCTACAATGACAGATCTCTCCGTAAAACTTGAAGCTCGAATTGTTGCAGCAGAAGCAGCTGGCACTATTATGACAAATGAGCGTGCTGCTCTTGCGGACATGAAGCTTAAGATTGCAGATGCAAAGGTACAGGCTACGGCTGCAACAAATCTCGTTGCAACATTGATACCTGATGAAAAAGACAAAGCAAAAATGACAGCAAACGAGCAGGCAATTGATGCTGCACGTGCAAAGCTCGAGATTGCTCACGACGATCTCAAGGATGCGCATAAGGACGCAAAGATCATTGTTGGGGAGGTCAAAAAGCATGATCGTGGTCATGACAAGGACGATGATAAA
>DALYCO010000032.1:0-2162 GCA_031973655.1 Minisyncoccota bacterium
CCATTTTGCCGTATTGGAACTAAAGTTGATCACTGGGTAGAGAATATGACATTACACGATCGTACATGTGAAAAATGCAGCACGGCCTTCAAGACTCATTATTCGAAAGAACAGGCACCTATTATATTGTGTAAGAATTGCTACCAAGAGGAAGTATTTTAATTATGGAAACCCGCACCTGCCAAAACTGCAAAACCGACTTCATCGTCGACTCCGACGATTTTAATTTTTACCATTCCTTGAATGTTCCGGCGCCAACCTTTTGCGTTGAGTGCCGTTTTCAGCGCCGCCTGATGTTCCGCAATGAACGCACTTTTTACAGACGCGAATGCGAACTCTGCAACAAAAAAATAATTTCAATATTCTCACCAGAGCGTGGATTGCGAGTATATTGCAGCGCATGTTGGTGGAGCGACAATTGGGATCCGAGCGATACGTATCTCGACTACGATCCAAATAGAAATTTCTTTGATCAGCTCTTGGAACTGCAGTCCAAAACTATTTGGATGCAGAAAGTAACCGACTATGCGACGGTAGTGAATAGCGACTACATCAATCACGCCGGCAGCATCAAAGATTCGCACCTCATATTTACTGCAGACTTTTGCGAGAATACCTACTACGGCTCAACGCTTGCATACGTCAAAGACTCTGCCGACCTCCTCATGGGAATGCATGTTGAGCTCAACTACGGCACCATCGGCGGCTCAGGCAGCTCTCGATGCTATTTTTCAAATAATTGCTCAAGCTCTGTCGGCATGTGGTATTCAAAGGAATGCATTGGCTGCACGGACTGTTTCGGCTGCGTGAATTTACGAAACAAAAGCCACTGTATTTTCAACGAACAATATTCCAAAGAAGAATACGACAAAAAGATCGCCGAAATGGAGCTTGATAAGCATTCAAGCCATGTAAAGATCCGCGAAGAAATTTACACATTCTGGAAAAAGCTTCCGGTTCGCTATGTGCATGCCCGCATGAACCACAACTCAACCGGCGAATACGTTTTCCATGCCAAAAACGCCAAGCAATGCTACCAGGCAGGTGCAGAAGACAGCGCCTATGTGCAGATGATCACGCTTCCAACCGTCAAAGACTCGTATGACATCACAGACTGGGGCAATAACATCGAACGCTGTATAGATGTCACCAATACCGGCGAAGGGGCGTATGAGGTCAAATACAGCGCTATGAGTTGGGGTAATATCCGCGATGTGGAGTATTCGATCTTTACTTTGGGTTCAACGAACTGTTTCGGCTGCGTGAATCTCCGCAAAAAGGAATATTGCATTCTCAACAAGCAATACACCAAAGAAGACTATTTTGCTTTGCGAGAAAAGATCATTGCTGAAATGAACAACAATCCATACGTGGACTCAAAAGGCCGCGTCTGGAAATACGGCGACTTTATGCCGTATGATATTTCACCGTTTGCGTACAATGAATCATTTGCGGAGCAATATTTCCCGATGAATAAAGAAGAGATTCTTGAGAGCGGATTCAAGTGGATCGAACCGACTGTGCCGAACTATACGCAGACGGTTGAGTTGGCAGATATTCCAGATAGCATCAACGACATTCCTGATACATTCACCGATGAAATCTTGAAATGTTCTTGCGGAAAATTTTATCGCATTGTGGTTGGCGAACTGCAGCTCTTGAAGCGATTTGGTATTCCAGTTCCAAGAGAATGTCCTGACTGTCGACATATGGGGAGAATTCGGATGCTGAATGGTTTTCGGTTGTATGATCGGACGTGTGATAAGTGCGGGAAGGAGGTTAAATCGTCGTTTGAGACGGGGAGGGAAGAAACGGTTTATTGTGAGGAGTGTTATCAGAGGGAAGTTATTTAGCCACAGGCATAAAATAATCCTTTTTCCACTTCGCTCGCCATTTATCCGCTTCTTTCTTTGATCTCGTAAAAACCATTTTCACTTTATCGGGACGATTGCAGATAGCCATCAATTCCTCTCGGCTGTCGTCATTGATTGTTTTATATTTTCTGAAGAACCCATCAATATCTTTAGCAAATCGCGCACTTACTTTTACTTTAAAAATAAAGTCTCCTAAAACATTCAAGTACTCAGTATTTTTTAAGCCATAGGATGCACTGGTAGCGATTTCTAAATACTTGTTTGCCCATTTCTTTTTAAATTCTGTAT
>DALYCO010000032.1:2172-6432 GCA_031973655.1 Minisyncoccota bacterium
AGTTCAGTTGAGCCGCCAATAGAAAACAGACCTCGTTTCTGATCTTCAGAAAAGCGTCTAAGGAATAAAGTTTCTGAGTTTGTGCGAGTATGAATAAGCCATTCATGCGGGTGGAATATAAGAATCGGTATTTGCGGATAATGAAGGTCAAACACGGCATCATAGAGATGCGCCCAGTAAATTCCCATAAGGTTCGGTGTTTTGAACGTGTACGTTATGGAATCTCCTTCTTCAAAAGAAAGCACACTCATGGCATTTGTTGGCTGTGTCAGATCAAGCTTTGGTTTACTAAAACGGTAAAGGCGTTTAAGCCAATGACGATTCACTCCATAGAGCATGCCATACTTTGTCACAACTTCCTGTTCAAGCAGGGAACGGAGGATCCGGTAAAAAGTCTCTTTCGGCGTTTTCGGAAGAGTTTTCCTGATTTTTTCCAAAAGAGTAGCGCCTGTCACAGCATGTGCGCCAAGCGATTCAATAATCAGTTCTTCGATTGTCGCTCCTGTATTTCTCGAAAATAGCATACTTTGACCTTAGCATAAAGTGTCAAAATATGACACTTTTTAGTATATATGACTTAGATAGTTTACAGACCCACGAACCGCGCTATACTTACTCCATGAATGCAATTACCTGCGCCCAATGCAAAACCAACTTCAGCCCGACTGCTGACGACCTCAGTTTCTACGAAAAAATCGGCGTACCAACTCCGACACTTTGTCCTGACTGCCGCTACCAGCGACGTATTTCAGACCGTAACGAATGGGAGCTCTACCGTAGAAACTGCACTAAATGCGAAACACCGATGGTTTCTATTTACAATCCCGATTACCAAGGCCCCGTTTACTGCACCAGCTGTTGGTGGAGTGATGATTGGGACCGTTTACAATACGGTGCAGATTTCGATTTCAATCGGCCGTTCTTCGAGCAGTTCAAGGAACTACGCGAACGAACACCAAAACTCAGCATTGCTCATCCACGATGCGTAAACAGCGACTACACCAACCAGTCACAGGATCTAAAGAATTGCTACATGGTATTCGGCTCTGATCAGAGCGAAGACTCCATGTACGGCTCGCTTTATTTCAGCAGCAAAGAATGTATCGATAGCCACCGCTTGCTCACGTCTGAACTCCTTTACGAATGCATCAACTGTACCAATTGTTCTCGATCAGCCTATCTCGATGACTGTTCTGATTGCACAGAGAGCTATTTTCTTAAAGACTGCAAAGGATGCATAAGCTGCTTTGGATGTGTGAATCTCCGCAGCAAGTCGTATTGCTGGTTCAATGAACAGCTCAGCAAGGAAGAATACAAAAAGCGACTTTCAGAATTTACATTCTCGAGAGCAAACATCGCAGAGGCGCAAAGAAAGCAAAGTGAACTTTCGCTTGGATTGCCAAAAAAGTATTATCAAGGCCAAAAGATAGTACAGTCGACTGGCTCCTACATTGATGACGTAAAGAATTGCAAAGTAAACTTTTGTATGTTCGATGCGGAGGATTCAAGCTACTGCCAAGATGCATGGCATGTAAAAAATTGCATGGATGTCACCGAAATGGCATTCAACGAACTCGACTACGAAATGGAGGGTATCGGTTATTCAGCACGAAGTATCGGCTGTTCACGAACCTGGAATATTTCAGATTCACGCTATGCAGAAAATTGCTTCAGCTGTGATTATCTCTTTGGCTGTGTGGCATTAAACAAAAACAAATACTGCATTCTCAATAAACAATATACAAAAGAAGACTATGAGGCGCTTACTAAGAAAATTATTGAGCACATGAAGCAGACAGGCGAGTGGGGAGAGTTCATGCCGACAACCATTTCACCATTTGCGTACAACGAAACGGTTGCTCAATTTTATTTCCCAATGACAAAAGAAGAAGTACTCGCTAAAGGCTGGAAATGGCACGATCGCGACAATCGCAATTACACCATCACCTTGGAACACTCAAACATTCCGCAATCAATCGCTGAAACTGACGAAACAATTTTGCAGCAGACTATCAACTGCAGTTCACAAGATACAGAAGAAGGGAAGCGAATGCACACCGCGTGCGCGACAGCATTTCGAATTACTCAAGATGAACTGATGCTACATAAAAAATTGAATATGCCGTTACCCGAGCAATGCTTCCCATGCCGTTTCCGTGACCGATTAAACCGACGAACTCCACGTAAACTCTGGCATCGCCACTGCATGAACGAAGGATGTCTAAATGAATTCGAAACAAGTTATGCACCTGATCGAAAAGAAATTATCTTTTGTGAGAGCTGCTACCAGAAAGAAGTAAACTAATATAAAAAAAGAATCATTCAAAATTGAATGATTCTTTATGTTTTGGTCGAAGATGTAATTATCTTCTTTGAAGTCCAGACAAATCATGTCTGAAGTTTCCTGCAGCACCAGGAGCATGTGGTCTGCGATTCCATGCATTAGTGTGGCACTTGTGAATGTGTTTTCTGTTTACCTTAAAGCGTGGCTGGCTGTATGCTTCTGTTGAAGCAGTCAGAGTTAACAATAAGATAGCGATTACTGATACGATTGTTTTGAATGTAGTTTTCATAAATAAAGATTGATTGTTTGGTTTATCAAAAACGGCGTGACCGGCTTTGATAAACCAACAATCTTTTTTCAATGTGTTAACCTTGTTTAAATAATACCATATTATATAGATAATGTCAATAGATAGAAAAAGTCTATAAATAAGCTTGCTTTGGCAGCTTGCTGCTGATATTATCTACTTACCAATGATCCCGCTGACACGGGGGAGGCTCAAAGAAGAAACCCATTCTGGGCGTAGAACTTTGCGGGTTTGCCCGATATAGCTATAAATGAGTCGAAAAAGTAGGGTGGCACCGCGACAGTGACCTGCGTAGCTTTACGCGAAGTAGGTTGAAAAATCGCCCCTGCAAATTAATTACTAATTAATTTGAAGAGGCGATTTTTTCTTTTGTCCTGCGAAGCCAGGCGAAGAAGGATGTCTCTACAAGAGTTACCTATGACAGGAAGAATTCTTATCAAAGACCTCAACCAGCACATCGATCAGGAAGTGATCATTGCGGGATGGGTCGACGTCCGACGAGACCAAGGAAAGATGGTCTTCATGGACATTCGCGACATGTCAGGCAAAGTGCAGTGCGTAGCATTGCCAATGCACGAAGGTGTCGTTGAAGCAGCAAGCAAAGTCCGTTCAGAATGGATTTTGAAAATTACCGGAAAGGTCAACAAGCGCCCTGAACGAAACATAAAGCAGGGAGTAGTAAATGGAGACATCGAACTTGAACTTCTTAATATCGAAGTCATGGTTGAAGCACAGGAGCTTCCATTCTCATCAGATGCAGAATTGAACCTCGACACTTTGCTCGACAACCGACCGCTCACACTTCGCCGCGACCGCGAACATGCGATCTTTAAAGTGCAGGGAGAAATCCTTACCGCTTTCCGAGAATTTCTCGTCAGCGAAAATTTTACTGAATTCCGTGCACCAGCAATGGTAGGTGGAGATGCTGAAGGAGGAACAGAAGTATTCAAGTTTGATTACTTCTATGACAAGACTGCATATCTCGCAACCAGCCCGCAGCTCTACAAGCAGATGATGGTTGGAGTATTCGAACGAGTCTTTACAGTTGCAAACGTATTCCGCGCTGAAAAGCACGCAACAACACGACACTTGAATGAATACACATCGCTTGACTTGGAAATGGGATTCATCGATGGACCAGAAGATGTCATGCTTCTCGAAAGCCGATTGTTGAAATATGTAACAAAGCATCTTCAGGAAAAGTGCTCAAAAGAATTTGAAATCCTCGGTGCAACATTCCCATTGCTTGGCGAAACAGAAATGTTCCCATCAATGAAACTCACTGAAGCTCAGGAACTTATTTCAAAGGAAACCGGCGTTGATTGCCGAAACGAACCAGACCTCGACCCTGAACATGAACGATGGCTCTGCGAATATTCAAAGAAGACATTCAACTCAGACTTCATCTTCATTACCAACTATCCTCGAACTAAGCGTCCGTTCTACGCAATGGATGACGAAAATGTTGAAGGACGAACGAAGTGTTACGATTTGCTTTTCCGCGGTCTTGAATTGATCTCTGGAAACCAGCGTGAACACCGATATGAAAAGTTGGTAGAAAAAATGAAATGGAAGGGTCTCGATCCTGAAAAATTCGACTTCTACCTCCAGGCTTTCAAATACGGTTTGCCTCCACACGGAGGATTGGGAATGGGACTTGAGCGTCTCA
>DALYCO010000032.1:6442-7733 GCA_031973655.1 Minisyncoccota bacterium
CCTCGGATTGGCGAATATCAAGGAAGGAACAGCGTTCCCACGTGATATTAACCGCATCGACAAGCGACTTTCGGAATAACGTCAAATTCACTAAAAACCCCTTATTTTTAAGGGGTTTTTATGTTTGACAATTAACAATAAATATGTTATGATACCGATGACCGATTTGGTCACTAACTGTTATTTAAAAACAAAAAAACAAACGTACATGAGTCAGACATCCAACACACTGAAAGGAAAAGAACTGTATGAGGCACGCAAAAAGTGGGCCGAAGCAATGGGAGTAACTTTTGCAACAGCTTTAGGTAAGAAAGTAAACATCCTAACGGGACGTTTTACCACTACTGCTGAAGGTTTTGATATACACATAGTAAGTGTGGATTCAGCCAGAGCAGATGCTTATTTCGAAAAAGAAAACATTGAATACTCTCACACCACTAATGGAGATTACACCATTATTTATCCTGAGTATTTATGTGAAGAAAAAATTAACCCGAAAGATAAGGGTAAATTTTTAGAGCGCGAACGCGACCGGATAGTTCGTACTCTTAGTAACAAAGATTTTAAAACCAAAGGCAAGGGGAGAAATGGTTCAGGCTCATATACAACAAATAAGTATAATGCTTATTCAAAATCTAAGATGATTGAAATTTATGCCATTAACGAAACGGCAGCAAAACAAATATCGAAGATTGTAGAAAAGCATTTTCAATCCTCTAAGGGGGTTGAAATCGCACTGAGTGAAAAGACAGTGAAAATTAAATTTCACGATGAGTTTTTTCCGAAACCAGAAGTTAAGGAAGATACCAACCAACAACAACCTGTAGCTACTTTAAAATCTGATGAACAGCTGCTTGAAGAGCAAATCGCTCTGGAGCAAGCCCAAAAAGCTATGAGCGAACTTCAGCTTTTAAAGAAAACTATTTTCGGTGTTTTTGGAACAGAAGCAGGGGAGAAAATGTTAAAACTACTTACTGATAAGAATTTTGAAATTATAACTACTGCGCTTGAAGGACCTGATGGTAACCAAAGAAAAGTTACTAGAACACTTAACGCAGGCGATATAAACGAAATGATTATTAAGCCATGGATTACAGCAATGACACTGTAACAACAATGAGAAATTGCAAAAAGCTGTTAGCTCGGAACCCTCCGGCTAATGGCTTTTTTTATTTACTTGCGCAAATCCGCGACCCCCGTATAATAGTGTCACATATGGCAAAAGATTTTTACAAAACATTGGGTGTTGAGAAGGGCGCCTCGCAGGACGAGGTAAAGAAGGCGTTCCGCA
>DALYCO010000033.1:0-6221 GCA_031973655.1 Minisyncoccota bacterium
ATTCAAGGAAATCTTGGAAGGTAAACACGACGACAAACCAGAAGAAGCTTTCTATATGAAGGGTTCGATCGATCAGGTCAAGGCAGCAGCGTAATTAATTCAACACTATGGCAACGCCAAAATTACAATTTAAGATCGTCACTCCTGAGCGCGTGCTTTTGGATGAGACGGTAGATCAGGTGACACTTCCTACAGTGATGGGGGAGATCACCGTACTGCCGAATCACATTCCACTCGTTACTCAGCTTGCCCAGGGAGATATTGTTGCCGTTATCGGTGATGAATTCATTCCTGTCGCAGTGGTGGGCGGCTTTGCGCGCATCGATGGCGGAGAAGTTGCCGTACTCGCAGACTTTGCTGAACATGTTTCAGAAATGTCAGACGACGCGATCCAGGCGGCTCGTCAGCGCGCAGAAGAAATCAAGCGTTCAATTGCCAACAAAGAAATTATTGATACTGAACACTTCGCAGCCGAACTGGCCCGCAGCCTCACCCGTGCAAGCGTGGGAAGCAAGTGGAAAACAAGACGATATCGAAAATAATAGACACATTAAAAGCGGGCCACGAGGGTCCGCTTTTAATTTAGCAGTAAATATTCCACAACCTGGAAAAACCTCTAGAAATAGGGTATAGTATGCCTCATATGGAGCAAACACAACAGGACTTTCAAATCCTCCTCTACTACAAATACGTGCAAATAGACAACCCTGAGGTCGTTATGGCCTCTCAGAAGGCCTTTTGCGAGGCTTTAGGTATGAAGGGTCGCATCATTGTAGCCAAGGAAGGCATCAACGGTACCATCGAAGGTACCAAGGAAAATACGGAAAAATACATCAAGTGGATGGAAACTGACCGCCGTTTTCGACGCATTCACTGGAAAAAAAGCCAAGGTCTTGGCGACTCATTTCCACGACTCTCTGTTAAAGTTCGCAATGAAATTGTTTCCCTCCATCTCCATGAAGCTGACATTGATCCAAATGAAATCACGGGCACCCATCTCAAGGCCGAAGAACTTCAGAAGTGGTATGAAACCGGCAAAGAATTTTATATTGTCGACATGCGAAATGACTACGAACTACAGGTTGGTAAATTCGATAAAACAATTTTCCCTGGTTTGAAAAATTTTCGTGATCTCAAAGAAAAGCTTTCTGAAATTGAAAACTTAAAAGATAAAACAGTTCTTACTGTTTGTACTGGTGGAGTTCGTTGTGAAAAAGCTTCAGGACTTTTGAAGAAAGAAGGATTCAATGATGTGTACCAACTCGACGGTGGAATGGTTACGTATATGGAACAATTTCCGTCACAACATTTCAAAGGAAGTTTATATGTGTTTGATAAACGCAAAACAGTAACGTTTGATGATCCAACTACACACGAAATCATCGGACGCTGTAAAAAATGTGACGTCGCAAGCGAACGATATGTGAACTGCGCATATCCGCAATGTCATGAACACATGATTATTTGTGAATCGTGTGATCCGAATGAAAATGCATCGTACTGCGGACCACAATGTGAATCATTGCATCAAGAAAAAAATCTTGCGATCGCATAAAAAATTCTTTTCCACAGTTTTCCACATTTTTATGTAGCTAAATATATTTCTCTTAGTATAATTGTTGTAGGTCGATCTGGAGCAGTATTGCAAAAGACTGCTCAGAGAGGCAAGGCCTCCACAAGATCAATAAGGTTCGCCAAGTCGACGTGGCTCCTTTACGAAAAAACCGCATGTCCTATCCATGCGGTTTTTTTTATGACTGCCGATAGGCAGTCACCGCGCCCAGCGTGGTACTTTTAATATTCAGCGACGGGGCGTGCAGCCACAAAGTGTAGGAATAAATGAAGTGAGTACGAGGAAACAAAACTTCATTAAACATTTACTACCTATTGCCTGCGTACAGATGCGTTCCAAGATTGTTTCTCTTAGCGGGCAGGGCAATCTTGGAACGCATCTGTACTTCGGCGTCCCGTAAATAAAGACTTTGGTGGGTTTAAAAATTCAATCTATTTTCTATTTTGTAGTGCGTAACTGAGAGTATCGCGGTCTGAGTATTCCAATTCTGAGCCAGTAGAAAGTCCACGGCCAAGTGAAGTTAATTTCGCTGATCCGTTTTCGATGATCGGGCCGAGTACTTGTTTTAAATACATGTCGGTATAATCGCCCTGTGGTGAAAGGGAGAAAGCGAGAATAACTTCTTTCAATGTTCCTTTTGCGAGATCTTCAGAAATTCTTTTTTCTAATTCTTTCATGTGCGTGTAGCCGATTGTTTTTTCATCAGCCACAGGAATGACGCCGCCGAATACGAAGTATGCGCCTTTGTAGGTTCCGCTTCGCTTGATTGCTTCGAGGTCTGAATCTTTTTCAATTACCAAAAGGGAACTCATATCTGTTTTTGGATTTGAACAGATATCACAAATTCGAGCGTCTCGCTTTTCAAAATAGCGGTAGCACATTTGGCATTGAGAAATGCTTTGCTGGATGGATTGAATATTTGCTGCGAGTTCACGGAGATACGCTGGATGTTTGGCGAGTAAGAAATATACAAAACGCTTCGCCTGTCGTTCGCCGATGCCAGGGAATTCTTTGAAGAGTTCTGCTAATTTCTCAATGTGTTCGCTCATATACTTTTTATTTTATATTTATTTTTTCTTTAGAAGATTCCGAATGAACTTGGGCCTGCCTGTGCTGCCATCTTTTCGTAGCCGTGTCCTTCTTCTGGATCGACGAATGTTGTGTACTTGTCGTCGAAGAAGAGATCTACTTTCCCAGTCGGACCGTTACGGTGCTTTTCAATCATAATTTCTGCAGTGTTCATCTTACCACCTTTTTCCTGGTCGATTTCTCGGTGGATGAACATTACGACGTCCGCATCTTGCTCAATGGAACCGGAGTCTCGGAGGTCGGACAAACGAGGCTTACCTCCACGAGATTCCACCGCACGGGAGAGCTGTGAGAGGGCGATAACAGGCACTTCGAGGTCACGAGCCAAGCCTTTGAGGGATCGTGAGATTTCAGTCACTTGGTTCACCATGTTGTCATAGCTCTTGGATGTTGTCATGAGCTGCAAGTAGTCGACAATGATCAAACCAAGGCCGTGTTCAGCTTTGAGACGTCTCGCAAAGGCACGCATCTTGGAGATTGAGCTTGATGAGTCGTCGTTGATATAAATTGGAGCTTTGGAAAGAGTATCAAGAGCTGTAGCAAGGGCAGTAAATTCATTTCCTTGCTGTGGAAGATTTCCCGTTCGGAGCTGCCAAGCGTTAACCTTTGCTTCAGCTGCAAGCATACGGTCTACGAGCTGCTGTGAGTCCATTTCCAATGAAAAGATACCAACTGGGGTTCCGTGCTTGATCGCTGTCATACGGGCGATATCGAGAGCGAGGGAGGTTTTACCGACGGATGGTCGGGCCGCGAGAATGATGAGGTCAGATTTTTGGAATCCAGCCAAGATATTGTCGAGCGCCTTAAATCCTGTTGGTACACCACGAAGTTCACCGCGATTTTCATGCAGTCGTTCAATACGATCCCAGGCAGTTGCGAGGGATTCCTTCATGCTGATGAATTTTTGTCCTTTCGGGCTGTTAGTGATTTCAAAGATTTTCTTTTCAGCAGCATCGAGAACGTCATCGATTTCTTCGTCGCCTTCATTAAACGCTGATTGGGAAATAGTGTCTGATGCGTCGATCAATGATCGGAGGATATATTTCTTGTTGACGATTTCTGCGTAATACTTTGCATTCGTCGAAGCGGGAACGGTCTGAGTAAGTTCAGCGAGATAAGCACTACCGCCAATGGAATCCAGCTGCTTCTTTTCTTTGAGTGTATGAGTGAGTGAGAGCACGTCGATTGGCTCATGCTTTTCGGCAAGCTCCTGCATGGCGCGGAAAATGATGCGATGCTTGTCGACGTAAAACGCTTCGGCTGCAATGATATCTTCAATTTCCTGCAAAGCTGTTGGGCGAAGCATAACTGCTCCTAATACGGCTCGTTCTGAGTCGATGCTTTGTGGGGGGATTCGCATGCCGTTTGGCTGAGGTTTTGACATGGGAAGATTGTAACACACTCATACCGAAGATTCTTGTCGAAAAAGAGTACAAATATGGGTGTATCGTGTGCAAAACATTTAAATTGACGGAAAAACTTTTGTGTTGTAGATTAGTGGTAATTATTTCACCCAAAACCCTTTAAAACAACAGAGAATGAGAGAAAATATACGTTCATACTTTATTCAGATATATTACTGGCTTTTGCTTTTTCCAAAACTAAGCATCTTTCTAAAAGGCGAAAAATATTACAAAGGCGGGGATATTATTGGATTATTCGATCAGTCAAAGCTTTCGCCTGAAATGAAATTTATTTTAGAAACCAGGCGCCTGAACGACATTGCTCGTGCAGGGTGGCTACAACCCGGGCGCGATGTACCGTTTTACGCATGTGAAAGCGTTGCCGAACATATACTTGGCATGCTGCGTATACTGCGCATATTACGCGTTAAATACGAAATGGATTTTCCTGGAGTTCAATGGGAAGAAGCGATTATTATGACCATTGGCCATGAATACGGAGAAATCAGAAACAAAAAGGGCGACATAACTCCAAAAGAAGGCATCAGCCCCGAGGAGAAATATAATCTTGAGCACGCCAGTATACTTCAGGTACTTGGTACCAGCAGAAACGGCAAGTATGATTTGAAACTTTGGTACCGCTACACCAAACAAGAAGACCCTACCGCTTATCTGGTAAAACAAGTTGACTACCTGCAAATGATAATTGAGGCCAAAGTACTTGAAAAAAGATACGGATTAGACTTGAGCGAATTTTATGAAGAAAGTAAGTTAAATAAAAAGCTAACGAATCCAGTGCTACCTATTTTATTTCACGAACTTGTATAACCATACATAAACAAACTATACAAAAGCCGGTTATCCATACTGGCTTTTTTTCTTGCCAATTTTTGCTACAATAGCCCTATGACAGATAAAACCAAGGTCCTCCTTACCGGCGACCGTCCGACAGGCAAACTTCATTTGGGCCACTACGTTGGATCCATCAAAAACCGAGTTGCACTCCAAGAGCAGTACGACAAGGCTTTTTATATGGTAGCTGACGTGCAGGGACTTACTGATAATGCAGAGAACCCAGAAAAGGTACGCAACAATGCCATTGAAGTGGTACTTGATAACCTCGCATGTGGCCTTGATCCAGCGAAAACAACTTTTTTCATACAATCTGAAGTTCCTGAAATCGCCGAACTTACTGTATTTTTCTTGAACCTCGTAACTCTTGCACGACTTAAGCGCAATCCTACTGTTAAAGATGAAATGACACAGAAAGGCTACGGTGAAGATGTGAATGCCGGCTTTTTGATTTATCCAGTCTCACAGGCAGCTGATATCCTCGCATTCAAAGCAAATGTCATTCCTGTCGGTATTGATCAGGTACCTCACATCGAGCAGACCAACGATATTCTTCAGAAATTCAATTCGCTCTACGGCGAAGTGTTTACTAAAGTTGATGTAAAACTTTCAGAAACATCACGGCTCGTTGGTATCGACGGCAATGCAAAAATGTCAAAGTCACTTGGCAACAGCATCGAGCTTTCTGATTCAAATGAAGTTATCGAAAAGAAAGTTATGCAGATGTACACTGATCCAACACATATACATGTGCAGGATCCAGGTAAAGTAGAGGGAAACGTCGTATTTCAGTATCTTGATATTTTTGATTCAAACAAAGAGGAAGTAGCTGAACTTAAAGCTCAATACCAGAAAGGCGGACTTGGCGATGTTGTTATCAAGAAGCGCTTGATCGGTATTCTCCAGGAAATAATTACGCCAATTCGAGAAAAGCGTGAATTCCTCGCTCAGGATCCTAAACAGATTATGGACATACTCAAAGCTGGAACTGAAAAGGCTCGCGAAACTGCGCGAGAAACTTTGCGCGAAGTTAAGCAGGCAATGAAAATCGATTATTTTTAAACCATGAATAAAGCATACGAGAAAAAACTGATTGCAGCGTTGGTGAAAGCAGGAAAAGATGAAAAAATCTTAAAGTCTTTCCTTTCGGAAGTTCTAACAGAAAAAGAGTATGCTGAAATTGTCCGCCGGTTTGAAATCCTTACTCGATTGATCGACGGGGAAGCACAACGAACTATTGCGATGGATTTGGGCTTGGGTATTGCAACAGTGACCCGCGGTTCGCATGTGGTTGCAAAGGGAGC
>DALYCO010000033.1:6231-7253 GCA_031973655.1 Minisyncoccota bacterium
ATACTTACACTGATAAAAATGTTAATCGCGATTGTGATCGGCGTGGTCTACTTGCCACTTAACTTACTCTTACTAAAAGTGAGCGATCTCTACCAGAAAATGGACAGAAGCGATCCACTGTACTGGATTATCCGCATCGGCATTTTCCCATTGTGGGCAGTTGTTTCAATCCTTTCTGCACCGTATGAACTGATGGTGGAGAGCGCGCACTAACCAAATCATGAACTCTGAATCCCGACAGTGTCAGAATTGCAAGAAAGAATTCATCATTGATTCAGATGATTTCGGGTTTTACGATAAGATAAAAGTTCCACCACCAACCTTTTGTCCTTCGTGTCGTCTTCAACGACGTCTTATGTGGCTCAAGGGTCTAGATCTTTTTAAACGTAAGTGCGATCTCTGTGGTGAAGAAAAACTTTCAGTTTACGAACCAAATGCTCCATACGTTGTATATTGTGATCGTTGTTGGTGGAGTGACAAATGGAGCCCTCACGACTTTGCCCAAGAATATGACCCTTTTCGACCATTCTTCGAGCAATGGCGTGAACTTTTGCATAAGACACCGTTGCTTGGTCTTTCAATGGACAAGATCACCAGCGAACTTTCTCCATACACAAACCATGTTGGAAATTCAAAGAATTGCTATTTGATTTATTATTCTGATCAGAACGAAGATTCAGCAAATAGTTATCAGCTTACTCAAGCAAAGAATGTATACGACAGCGCAGGTTGCTATGATTCTTCCAACGTATACAAGTCATACAACATTGCCGGTGCGACAGGAAATAATCGCTCGTGTTATGACTCATATTTCATCCGCGATTGTGAAAGTTGTCACAACTGTTTTGGTCTTTCAAGTGCTCGTGGAAAATCCTACGTATTCATGGGTGAACAACTTTCAAAAGAAGACTACGAAAAGCGGATATCTGAAATAGATCTTGGCTCGTATGAGCAATATCAATATTGGAAAAAGAAAGCTGATGACTATTTCAAAACTGTGGCACCTCGTCCCGCTTGGGATA
>DALYCO010000034.1:0-2192 GCA_031973655.1 Minisyncoccota bacterium
GAATGAATCGCTTGTCTTTAATCAATTCATTGTGACAAGTAGCAGTGTGAGTTTTCTTTCCGAATGTTGCTTCAATAGCTTTTGCTACTTCGCGGAAGTGCATAGGTGAGCCGTGCTTTCGCATGACGAGATATGCATAGTCCTTAACACCACGAGTTTTTACATTCTGAGAATCTGCCTTACCCCATTCACCGAGTGGGTTTCGTGACAATTTCTTGGACATTCCAAGCCATCGCTTTGCCATTTCCTCATCCTTGCATTCTGTGTTGATTTCTTTCAAGTGATCGATGAATCGGCTGATGAGTTCGCTTTCTGGAACAAGTTCGTCGTTTGAAAGACCTTCGTACAATTTCTTGAGTGATGCGTGAACTGTTTCTGCAAGTGCGCCGTCAGTTGACCAGCGAGCCTTGAAATGTTCATCTTCCTTATGCTTTGTAAATGCGTCAGAGAGCACGAGGTAGAAATGAAGGTGGTTCTGAGTAGCCTGGTCTTTTGCAATCATTGGGAGAAGTTCTTCTTCTGCAATAAGAGCACCGAGGTCTCGAACTACTGTGCGGAGTTCTTCAAAAGTTTCAGTTTCTGTTTTATATTCGCTTGATTTCCGTATAGCGTTCAATGCAGTAGCTTCAATCTGTCGAACTCGTTCTCGAGTGATGTTGTATGCGTCTCCAATCGCTTCAAGAGTTTTACGATCTGAGTTTTCACCGAGACCGAAACGAGAAACAATGACGTCGAATGATCGATCCTGGAGCGGAGAAAGTATCCGCTTCATGACCTGTTTTGGTTTAAAAGTAATTTTTGGCATTTGTGTTGTACGACTTTTATATCAATTAATAATCTGTGCTAATTCCAGTCTACCATAAGATAGAATTAAGTCAAATTTCCAAATAAGCTATACAGCGTAAGGCTATTTGTTCTTGTTTCGAGCCTGTTCTGTCAAGAGCTTTTTACGCATTCGGACAGATTGTGGCGTAATTTCGAGATATTCATCGTCTTGCATGATTTCAAGAGCGCGTTCAATAGTGAGAATAAATGGAGGATTCAAATAGATAGTTTCGTCAGTACCGGAAGCACGCATGTTAGTAAGCTGTTTACCCTTAGTTGGGTTAACTGCCATTTCTTCGCCTTTAGTTACGTTACCGATAACCTGTCCTTCGTAGACTTCCATACCGTGTTCGATATAGAGAACTCCACGTTCCTGAAGGTTTCCAAGTGAGAATGATACAGCCTTACCTGCAATCATTGAGGTCATTGATCCAACTTCACGTTTCTTGATTTCACCTGCGTAGTCTTTAAATCCTACAAATCGTGATGAGAGAATTCCTTCTCCTTTTGTATCAACAACGAACTGGTTTCGGTATCCGAGCAATCCACGAGTTGGGATTTCGAAAATAACACGAACGATACCATCTTTCTCGATCATGTTCTGCATGAGTCCACGTCGCTTAGTAAGTTTTTCGATAACTGCTCCACTTGAAACAGTCGGAACGTCAACAGTAACTTCTTCGTACGGTTCAAGTTTCTTTCCGTTCTCTTCTTTAATAATTACCTGAGGCTGTGAGACTTGGAGTTCATATCCTTCGCGGCGCATGTTTTCAAGAAGCACAGCGATGTGAAGTTCACCACGTCCATAGACGAGGAAGAATGCATCACTATCGAAATCCACTTTCAATCCGACGTTAATTTCAAGTTCTCGCTCGAGTCGCTCGCGAATCTGTCGTGAAGTAACGAATTTACCTTCGCGTCCTGCGAATGGTGAATCGTTAACAATAAAGTTGAGGGAAATAGTAGGTTCGTCGATGGCAATTGCTGGAAGCACGCCAGTATCAGCGCTTGTAGTTACCGTTTCTCCAATGTATACGTCAGGAATACCAGCGATGATAACAATGTCACCTGCTGAAGCTTCCTGAGCTTCTTCTTTAACTGTTCCACGGAATGTAAAGAGTTTTGTAATACGAGTTGTTCGAGTAGTGCCGTCAGGCTTTTTTACAAAGATAGCTTCACCAGTTTTAACTGATCCGCCGTAAATACGAGCGATAGCCAAACGTCCAAGGAAAGTATCGTAACCGAGGTTAAATACCTGAGCCTGGAATGGTCCGCTTTCGTTTCCTGAAGCAACAGGAACCTGTTCAAGGACAACATCCAAGAGTGGAGTAAGATCTTTTGATTCATCAGTGAGATTTCGTTTTGCT
>DALYCO010000034.1:2226-6747 GCA_031973655.1 Minisyncoccota bacterium
ACACCTTCGCGGCCGATAGCGTATACAGTTGTGAAATCAATCTGAGCATCCGTTGCACCGAGTTCCAAGAAGAGCTCGAGGGCTTCTTCATGAACACGATTTGGATCAGCAGCTGGCTTATCAATTTTATTGATGATGAGAATTGGCTTGAGACCGAGTTCCAATGACTTCTTCAACACGAAACGTGTCTGAGGCATTGGTCCTTCCTGAGCGTCCACGAGCAAAAGCACTGAGTCCACAGCACGAAGTACGCGTTCAACTTCTGAACCGAAGTCGGCGTGTCCTGGTGTGTCCACAATGTTGATCTTGGTTCCCTTGTAGTTAACCGAAGTGTTCTTTGAATAAATAGTGATACCGCGTTCCTGCTCGATTGAGTTCGAGTCCATAGTTACGCCTTCACCTGTCATGCCACACTGCTGCATGAGCTTGTCGGTAAGAGTAGTCTTGCCGTGGTCCACGTGGGCGATGATGGCGATATTTCGAATTTCCATAAATAAATTTTCTCTCGCTAATTACACAAATAAAAAATGCCTGACGGGCATCAAAGTTATGCGATTATAGTAGCACAGATTTTTGAAATAGGCAATAAAAAAGTGCGGCCGAGGATACGGCCGCACTATGCTGATTTTTAACTAGCTTAATCTTTCTTTTTCGTATGTGTAAGTATGGTTCCTTTATTGAATTGCGAGTGAATTGTAAGTGTCGGTTCTTCCCCAACTGGAGTTTCGGTAATGTAACCTACAACTTCTAATTCTAAACCATCCTTCGCTGCTTCGGATTTATATGCATCAACGTGACTAGGTTCCACAACAAAAAATGCAGCATGCCCACCGTTCAAGGTACTATAAAGCTCTTGGTCATCAATTCCGCGAGCAAGTGCGCACTTTTCCATTACGTTTGGAAGTGGATATAAATTATCCAGCACAGCAGACAAGCCATGGCGGAAAATCAAATCATCACCGAATTTCTCGATGATGCCTCCACCGCTGATGTGTGCTACGCCAAGTGGATAATGCTTACCAGCATATTCGTCCGGAAACCATCCGTTCATTCTGGAAAGGAAGAAATCGTACAATACTGAAGGTTCAGCTGCTTGCTGTAGAAGTTCTTCTGAAATAACTTCGTAAAAGCTCATTCCTTGCGCGGTTCCATTATCACCAACCATCATTTGAAATGCTTTGCGGATCATTGAAAGCCCATTGCTTCTGGGTCCCTTTTCACGTACAGCAAGTATTGGGTAACCTGGCTTCATAAGCTTGCCGGTTATTTCCATTACCTCGTGGCACAATCCAATCATAGTTGAAGCAATATTATACTTCGTTGTGGCATTTGGATTATCTGAACCTACGCATGGTCCCAATTGAGCGGTTTCACCGTTATAAACAACAAATCGTTGCTCTTTGGCAACTTTTGCGAGGCCTTGTAAGCCTTCACAAAATTTATCGTGTATTTCAGGATTTTCTTTGGGGTTACCTAACACAGATACATCTAATGTATCTAAATACAGAATAGGAAGCGCTCCGTATCTTGTTTGATCAGAGCTAACCATTGCAACTGCATCAGTATACATATAGCGATGAAATCCAACGGCATCAGTAAGTGGAGTTTTTGTACCAACACCATCTGAACATGCAGTTTCATATATTTCTTCCACCATTTCGCGTATAACATTTTCGTCAGTAATGCCAGTGCGTGCCTGTAAAACTTTTGCTAAAAATTCTTTATTCAGCCGGTAGCCCCGCAAACCGCGGAAATTCCCATCTGAACGGTCAATAATTTTTACCGCAGGTGAATTACCGAAACTAGCTCTTCCGATTTCGTATGCGCGTTTACTAAATGTGTTTGCTGCGGCATTGTCTACACCGTCTTTTTTGTACGTGTCATTGTGTTGCATAAAATTTGTTTAGAGTAAAAAAAAATATTGTTTTTTAAAATATTACCCAAACACTACCATACTAAGTAGCTTCGTCAAACGATTTGACTTGATTAAAATTTCGTAGTACTGTTCGAATATTCCATACATTAAAAACTATCTAACTATGCTGTACAAAACTTCCTTTCCGTCTACGATTCCTACCGATTCCAGTAAAACCTTTGAAGGAGCTCTGGATTTGCTTGCCTTTTTTCTGTTTGTTATTAGCTACAAAATTACAGATCTAATCCTTAACGCGATATATCCCCTCACTCCATTTGCGTGGCTAGCTAACTGGCGACTTAAAAATGAACAAGCTGAAGCCGAGATTAAATTACATCAGGTAAAACATGAAGAGAGAACAAGAATTAATGTAGTGATATTAGCGATGTTCCCTACCTGGTCATCAATTGTTTACTGCGTTGAAACTCCGCATGGAATCGTAATGCCAAAAGGCGATAAGAGTTTCCAGTTTAGAGACAAAATCTTCTGCGCAAGTTTACATGATTTATTCAGTGTAAACCACAGCGAAGATAAACACTGTATACAAATGGTAAACCCGTATTTCAAAAGCGCGTTGCGGATACTAGAGCATATTGCTTCTTCTCCAATTGAGTTTAGAGAACACAAAGAAAAAGCACACGAAATGTTCCGCAAACTATACAGCGAAATACAACCACTACGTACTTACAAAAATTACGAAGAAACACTTAAAACTATATCCGAGCTCTCTCCTACTTTATTAGAAAGAGCGCAAAAATAAGCAATGGATGTTTGCTGCCGATCCTTCCCATGCACATGTGCATAGGAAGGATTTTTTTATTTCACGAAGAGTTTTGCGATATCGTGATATGTAACGAAGAGCATTAAAGCAATCAAGGCAAAGAACCCGATCGTATTTAATACTGTAGTAACAGAAGAAGGAATCGGTCGACGAATGATTGATTCGATAATAACAAAGAGTAAACGTCCTCCATCGAGTGCCGGGAACGGTACTAGGTTAATTACTGCAAGTGAAAGTGAAATGAGCGCAGTGAAGAGAATAACGTATTCAATTCCCATATGCGCAGCGTTGCCCACCATACCTACCATACCAACTGGACCAGAGACTGCGTTGAAGCTCACCTTTTGAGTAACTAATCCTGCGAGACCAGATGCTGTTTCTTTAACCAGAAAGATACTTGAATGGAAGCCTTGAATAAATGACTGGAAAAACGGAAGCTTTACATGTCCTGTCATGGAAGGTGTTACTCCAATCATGTACGCTGAGATTTGTTTATTCATTTCGGGAATAACAGTAATAACTTGAACAGTGTCTCCTCGTAAAATTTCGAGCTCGAGTGGTGAACCTTCACTCGCACGAACGAATGCAGTCAGTTCCTGTGGTGTTTTTTTATCTAATGTATTGCGGTCACTTTTCTGCAAAACACTTTGAATAATATCACCTGATTTCAGATGTGCTTTATCAGCAGGAGTACCCGGAGAAACACTTTCAATCAACAACTGAGTATTATCCAAATATTTTGCCGGAAGCGTATTATCAAAAATGATTGTTGTACCCGCGAGATACAATCCGCTCACAAGAAGCCAACCAACAAGAAAGTTCATAACAACACCTGCGACGAGAACAGCCGCCTGAATGTAGCGCGGTTTTGAAACGAAACTTTCGTTCTTTTCTTCATTAGATAACTTTTCGAGTTCAGCACCGTCTTCACCGAAGATTTTTACAAATCCGCCGAATGGAAGCCAGTTAAGAGTAAAGACCGTACCATTTCTAGTGAATAGTTTCTTTGCACGAGGCGGATAACCCAAACCAAATTCTTCCACTCGAATTCCAGATTTTTTCGCAACAAAGAAATGCCCTAATTCGTGAGCGATCACCAATACCGAAAGAATAACAAAAAATAAAATAATTGAGCCTGCGAGGGTTAGGATTGCTGTCATATTAATTCATTACTTCAACTTCCTTTTTCTGGAAGACTGCTTCAAGTGACGCATTAGCTTCATCAACCAACTTCTGCAACTCTTCTTTTGCTCGGAACATATCATCTTCAGGAAGTTCAGCCGCTTTCATTTCATCAAGTGCAGCTTCACGTGCTTTTCGGATAGAAATACGTGCATCTTCCATTTTATCTTTCAAGACTTTAACGAGTTTCTGTCGATTTTCAGTAGTAAGCATTGGGAAAATAACACGAAGACCCTGGTCATCTGTAGCGACCGAAAGGCCAATATTCGCGGCCTGAATAGCCTTCTCGATTTCTTTTACATGAGTTTTGTCCCAAGGAACGATACGAAGTGTTTTTGCATCTTCTACAGAAATCGATCCAACGTTCTTGATCGGCTGGTAACTGCCGTAGCTTTCGATTGAAATACCATCGAGTACAAGTGGTGTTGCGCGGCCGGTATGTAGACCTGAATACTCAGTACGAAGCCATTCTTCGACGTTTTTAAATTCTTGCTTTGTTGCGGTGAAATTGTATGCCATATGGAGGATAGTATAGCAGAAAATCGATAAAGAAAAAATGAACAATTTATAGTGTAATCGCCAGATGTTCAAGTATCATTTTTACCGAAGCGCCTCGTGTATCCAAGTATTCACGCATCTGGAT
>DALYCO010000035.1:0-6549 GCA_031973655.1 Minisyncoccota bacterium
TGTCAATGCTGTTGCTACTGCGAACGCTACAAACTCAATCTCAACTTCTGTGTCTGCTTCCGGATTTAACTGGGATGACGCTTCATACGCAGCTTTCGTTGCGGATGCATCAGCAGCATCACCATCAAACGGTACAAACCTCAGCGGTTCACTCATCTACAACTTCCCTACAGGTTCATACACAGTTCGACAATAATCTCCGGATTATCTAGAACTAGTAGTTCCTCAAGGAATTGTTAGGTCGTCTGGCTGACGCAAATCGCCACAAAAAACCACTCCGAAAGGGGTGGTTTTTTGTTATACACAGGAGGCTTACTCACAGGGTTGCTAATCGGTAGTAAGAGAGTATACTTAAATTATTAATAATTATTTAATATTTCAAGCAGTACCTATATGGAAAATAAAAATCAGACAGCATGGATTGTTCTCGGTCTCGTAGTAGTTGCTCTCATCGTCGTGTTTGCCATCACTATGGGAAACAAAGATAAGGCGCCTGCAGGAAATAATACAGGTGAGAATCAAACAGAAACAACAGCAGGTCCACAATCAACTCTTGATACAACTGATGCTCCTGCAACAACAGGGGGAACAGCCGTTACTATCGCTTATGAAGATGCTCTCGTAAAATACGCTGACCGACGTCTCCAGTTCAACGACATGTGTCAGGCAACTCCTAACAAAGTTACTTACAAGGACAATAGCGGTATCATGCTTGATAACCGTTCATCAACAACTCGATCAATCAAGATCGGCGCGAACACATACTCAGTTAAGGGATATGGTTTCCGAATCGTAACTCTTCCTGATACATACCGAAACGCAACTCAGTACCTCGTTGACTGTGGAACTGCACAGAACGTAGCTACTATCTTGGTTCAGGAATAAGCTTCCAAACTAATAAAAAACACCCCTTTGAGGGGTGTTTTTTATTTTCAGTGAAGACAAATTTCAGATTTGCTTCAGGCGATTTTTTTAGTATGTAAGTAAATAATTTTACAACTAAAAACTAATTGCTATGAAAAAAATTTCCGTTCTGACGATTCTGATACTTATTACTATGTGCTCGTTTTCACAAACTTACCGCATTGATTTTGGAAGTGATACTGGAATGATTAGGTGTAATACTCCGTACATAAATACCACCAGCTACTGTTCAAATAGTACCGCTGTTTCGCATCCAAATTATTGTACTGCAAACCTGATCTCCTCCAATAGGTATAAGGGTTCGTATTCTCTCGAGCGGTGCCAGTTTGATCTAAAAAATCCTGGTGATACATCGATCGGAACAGGTTCAGAACTGCAATTTCTTGGCGACAATTTTGTCGATTTACGGTTTCAAGTATCTGATTTTATGTGTGAAGAAATATGTAAAATATCTTTTAAACTCAAGATACCTACACCGTCTCCACTGCACTGGTCGAATCCATCCATGATGTTTTATTTTGGGGATAAGAATTCGAAATTTTTTGACCGGATGAAAACACCGAATTTTCAAAACCAAACATACCCTGACGATACTCTGGTAATGGGTTCGATTAATTTTCGTTCTGATGGTACGCTGCCAAATTACTGCAACGCTGTTGATCTTATGTTTGGACCGACTGGTAACAATGTAGCGCAATATCCGGTACAAATTCCGAAAACTATCCAGCAAGGAATCTTTCACGTTGTGGAAATTTTTGTGAATACTACACAATGGGAAATACATTATATTTCGCCACATGGCAGCCTTCAGGCATTACAACGAAGACACTATGATGTGTTTGTTGACGGCGTTCAGGTGTATACATCAATACCCAATGAATATTACAAAGGAGGAAACATCTCTGCTTTCTCGTGGTATGTAAATCAGCCGAACTACTTCGTGCCTATCATTATTGATGATATCGAATGGTCTTCTGATTTTGCGCTCTCGCTTCTACCTGTAGAGCTCTCTCGATTTGAAGTGTTTTCTTGTGATGATAATCGAGCACGAGCGTGTTTGGAGTGGCGAACGGAAATGGAGATTACTAATAATTATTTTGTGGTTGAGAGAAGTATGGATGCGCTTTCTTTTGTATCGATAGACACAGTACAGGGCGCAGGAACAACAACTATGCCGCAAGAGTATTCGTATGAGGATGCAACAGTTTCAAGTGGCAATTATTATTATCGGCTAAAGCAAGTTGATTTTGATAGGCAATTTGAGTACTCAGATATTCAGTCTGTTCTAATCGAACGAGTATCTGAATCATGTAATGTGGAAAATATCCTGCATACTGATGCTGACTATATTCTGTATGATATGACGGGCAGGGAAGTGAAGGCTCGCAATCAAAGTAGTTATCCGGATCTGAGAAAAGGAATATACATCATTTCTGTTTTGGGTGAGAATGGAGAGGTTTGTAGAAAGAAGATATGGATAGAATGAGGGTTTTATAAATACATTGCGCGGATTTTGCCGAAGGCAAAATCCGCGCTTTTTACTAGAAGTACCAGCACCTCGCAAGTTGACCTCCTAGTCAGATTTCGCTAGTATGCTCGTATAGCAATAAATAATACAAAGAAGTATATGGATAAAATGAATGCATGGTTCAAGGACAGCAAGAATGTTACATGGCTGATTGTCGGTATCGCAGTAGTGTTGATTATCGTAATTATCGTGCTCATTGCGCGTCCTTCAAAAAAGGGGAACGAAGTCACGATTGAAAATCAGGAAGAGGCTGCATTAGTTGCTCCAAACAAAGCGCCTACGTATTACGGCAAGGCACCAGTTGCGACTGCGTCTACTACTCCAAAGTTGAGCTACAATGATGCGGTGAAAATGTACGGTAGTAACCGTATCCAGTTTGGCGAAACATGTATTGCAACTCCTGCAACTGCAGTGTTTAAAAAGGGAAGCGAAATCATGCTCGACAACCGATCATGGGAAGCGAAAATCTTTACTGTAAATGGAACAGCGTATTCAGTAGCTGGTCAGGATTACGCGATCGCTGCTCTTAACGTACTTCCTCCATCTCAGGAAGTCATGATTGACTGTGGAATGATGGAGAATGTTGCGACAGTAACTGTTCAGAACTAATAAAATCTTGGAAAAGTAATAAAAGCCGGGCGCGCACAATGAAAATTGGCGGCCCGGCTTTTATGATATAATGAATATATGTTCTCCCGACACCTCATCAAAATGCTCCTCGGCCTCGTCGGAATGGGACTCTTCGGCATTATCAGCCTTATCCTTATCAACCTGTATTATAACGAAACAGGTAAGGATGCGAATGCTTCGGTAGCACCAGCCGTGACCCAGGAAAAATGCGGCACAAAGTGCTAACTTTACAATAGCGCTTCGCTGTGCTATATTCTCTTTGCCGTAGACAACAGGCGGGGCATATCCCCAGAAGTCCTGTTTAGGTCGATAACGTAATTCTTCGGAAGCGTTGTCACGGAATTTAGCGGCCATTATGGGGCGTTTTATGTTTTTAACTGAAATCTCAAATATTATGGCTATTACCAAATCAAAGAAAGTTGAACTGCTTGCAGGATTCGAAGAGAACTTGAAAGGCGTACAGTCAATCGTATTCGTACGATTCACTAAATTGCCAGTTAAGGAAACTATCGAATTGCGACGAGCGCTTCGTGCAGAAGGCGTCGGCTACAAGGTCATCAAGAAAACATTGATGAAGCGAGTACTCGGAACCAAAGGCATCACAGGCGACATGCCTGATATCGCCGGAGAAGTCGCTGTTGCATTCGGTGCAGATCTCATTGCTCCTGCTCGATTGGTCTATGAATTCTCAAAGACTCACAAGGGTCAGGTTGAGATCATCGGAGGAGTGTTTGAAGGACGATATATGTCAGCAAGCGAAATGCTTTCTGTCGCAACTATCCCTTCAATCAACGTCCTCTACGGTCAGTTCGTCGGTTTGCTTGCTTCTCCAATGCGTTCATTTGTTGTCGCTCTCGACCAAATCGCAAAGAAGACTGCGTAGCACTCCTATCCCTCAAATGGGAAATTATTTATTAAATTAGATTACTTATTATGGAAGAAACAAAAGTAGAAGTACCAGCAAAGTTTGCTGATCTCGTATCAAAGATCGAAGGTTTGTCAGTTCTCGAATTGAACGAACTCGTTAAAGTTCTCGAAGCAAAATTCGGCGTATCAGCATCAGCTATGATGTCAGCAGCTCCAGCAGCAGCAGGCGCAGCAGCTGAAGAAAAGGATTCATTCACAGTTGTCCTCGCGTCAGCAGGTGAACAGAAGATCGCTGTTATGAAAGTAGTTAAGGAAAAGCTCGCTCTCGGTCTTAAGGAAGCTAAGGACCTCGTAGACGGTGCTCCAGCTACTCTCAAGGAAGGAATGAAGAAGGAAGAAGCTGAAGCTCTCAAGAAAGACATTGAAGCTGCAGGTGGAAAGATCGAACTTAAGTAAATCTTTTCTTCTCTACAAAACACAAAAAGCCGGGCGCCGAAGGCGCCCGGCTTTTTTGCTATCTAAAATCTCCCTTGGACAATTACTTCAATCCGTGTTAGAAATAGGACATTAAATTCTATTACATCACGTGCCGCGCCTATAAGCAGAGCACATAAAACAAACTGTATGAAGAAAATTTTTGAAGTGTTTGTTTCCGTGTACCACAAAACACCGGAATTTTTTGCCATTATGAAAGAGTTGGCAGAAAATGGAGTAATCATCAAATCGTCTGGCGGTACTGCCGATGAATTGACTAAGAAAGGTTTTAAGGTTGTTACCTCAGAAGAAATAACCGATTATCCATCTATCCTCGGTGGCAGGGTTAAGACATTGCACCCTAAAATATTAGGGCCAATACTTGCACGCACCGAGAACCAAAAAGACCAGGAGGATATGAAAAAGTATAATTTCAGCGTAACCGGTTTGGTTATTGTTGATTTATATCCATTTGCTCAAACGGTTGAAGAGGCAAAATCGGATTCCGAAATTATCGAAAAGATAGATATCGGAGGCCCAACATTAATTCGTTCGGCCGCAAAAAATCATAACGATGTTTTGGTTGTTGGTTCACAAAACCAATACAAGGCGCTGCTTGATTTGCTGAAAAAGAATGGCTGCCAAAGTACGCTTGAAGAACGCTATGAGTTTGCCAAGTATGCTTTTAATACTACTTGTAACTACGAGAACAACATTTCTGCCTGGTTTAACGGTGTTCCACTTTCGACTTTACCAAAGTTAGAAGAAAGCGCGCCAGTTGCTGTGTAGGTGTTAATTATTTATGTATGTAATAGGCTGTTTCCAGTAGGGAACAGCCTATTTTTTTATGCAATTTTTAGAAGATTTTCACCTTTTGCAAAATCCTTCCAAGAGAGTATACTCAGACTTATGGAAAACCTCGGAAAACTATTCGGCAGTGCCGCAAAGGTCAAGATAATGCGATTGTTTCTGCTTAACCAAGAACACGGTTTTGACGTGAGTGATGTGGCTGACCGCAGCCGCGTAACACCAGCAGCAGCGCGACAGGAATTGAGCTCTCTTACAGCAGCAGGATTTCTCAAGAAGAAATCGTTTAGTAAAGAATGGACAGTCAAACGAGGCAAGAAAGAAATTCTTAAAAAGAAGCCGCCTCGACCTCTTGATAGTAGGGGACGAACTTCGCCGCCAGCCAATCGACACTACTGTCCGATTGCTCGAAGCAGAGATCGGAAAAGAACTTTCATACGCAGTGTTCGATACCGCAGATTTCCTCTACCGCGCAAACATGTATGACAAGCTTGTCCGCGACGTCATCGATTCACCACACGAACAAATTCTCGATGTCGGAATCATGAACCAGATCCCAAAAGTATCTAGCAATTAAGTTAAACAAAAGACTGCCTTCGGCAGTCTTTTGTTTTCCACAAGTATCTTTTATTTACCTACTATGCGGTGGGTTACTTGGTATAATTAAAGAAGTACTTTAAAGGGTCGAATCTTTAAAGCCATTAATTACGAGTAATCGCGCTCACGCGCATTTAACAGTATGTTATTACAATGGGCCCAAGTGCTTACGATTTCACTCCAGAATCTCTGGGTAAGCTTTATATATTTCCTCCCAAGCTTTTTGGGAGCGATCATCATTTTTATCATCGGATGGGTTATCGCTGACGTAGTCGGCAAGGCCATCAAGCAGGTTTTTGACGCATTGAAAGTTGATAAACTTTTTGCAAGCGCAGGCGCTGAAGAAGTAGTACACCGTGCAGGTTTCAAATTCTCAGTAGGAGGATTTATCGGATGGGTTGTTAAGTGGTTCATCATCATCGTATTCTTGATGGCTTCACTTGAAATCCTCGGACTCTCACAGGTCAACATGTTCTTGCGAGAAGTAGTTCTCACATACATCCCACAGGTAGTCATCGCTGCTCTCATCTTGCTCGCTGCTTCAGTACTTTCTGAATTCGCAGCACGCATCACTTCAGGAACAGCAAAGGCTGCTAACGTTCGCTCAGCAGCAATGCTCGGCACAATCGTTAAGTATTCAATCTGGATCTTCGCATTCATCATCGCGCTCGCACAGTTGGGCGTCGCTCCTGAATTCATGCAGATTCTTTTCACTGCATTGG
>DALYCO010000036.1:0-737 GCA_031973655.1 Minisyncoccota bacterium
TCAAAAAAGAATTATCCTGACCCGTGGATCTTTATCGACAAGTACGGCGTTGACCCGCTCCGCATGTATCTCATGTCAGGTCCGTTGATGAAAGGGGAAGATGCTAACTTCTCAGAAAAGACCGTTGCCGAAATTGCTAATAAGATAATCGGACGTCTTGGTAATGTATTATCGTTCTATGAACTGTATCGTGATACTACACTTGAACAGAAAGCATTCTCAAATCCGACAAACGTACTCGATATCTGGATCATGTCTCGCTTGAATCAGTTGGTTTCGGAAGTGACTGAGGGAATGGAAGCATATGACATGGCAGAAGCGACTCGACCGTTTGATCTTTTTGTTGACGACCTTTCGACTTGGTACCTCCGCCGATCACGCGATCGAATGAAGGATAATGAAACAGAAGCCAAGCAAACTCTCTACACAGTCTTGAAAACAGTGGCGACAGTGCTTGCTCCGTTCGCGCCGTTTACCGCAGAAGATATGTGGCTTCGACTTAAGAATGAAACTGATGTAGAAAGCGTACACCTTTCAAATTGGCCAACTGAAGTCGGTGCTTCCTCAGAAGAAGTATTAGCTGCGATGAACATCACGCGTTCTCTCTGCGCTGCAGGACATATGCTCCGCCAGAAATCCAATCTTATCGTTCGTCAGCCGCTTGCGACATTGTTTGCTCCTGAAATTCCAGCAGAAACGTATCAGGAAATCATTAAGGATGAATTGAATGTGAAGAA
>DALYCO010000036.1:747-6000 GCA_031973655.1 Minisyncoccota bacterium
AAGGGAGATGCGCTGGCGTTCGACACTGTTCTTACTCCTGAACTCAAACTTGAAGGTAATTACCGCGAGCTTGTTCGAGCCGTGCAGGACCTCCGCAAGAAAGAAGGATTTACACCAAGCGACAAAATTACTGCTTCGCTTTCAAAAGAAGCAGAAGCATTGGTTGCTCCATTTGTGGAAGAATTCAAGAAGACAGTACAAGCGGAAAGTGTTTCGTTTGATCTGACTGAAGGAAATGAGATTGATATTGATGAAAATAAGATTTTAGTTGTTGTTACAAAAATCTAGTTAGTATTGAGCACTTGCCTCGTAGTGTATAATTACTACCGATGCATCATATCCATCACACCAACGCCCTCATTCTCGGCAGCCGCAATCGCGGGGAAGCCAATAGGGTTTTTACTATTCTTACCAGAGAGATGGGATTGATTCATGCAGTAGCTCAAGGTGTGCGATTGAACAAATCCAAGCTGCGCTATGCGCTTACAGATTATTCATATGCAAAAATTGATTTGGTTCGCGGAAAAGAAGTGTGGCGAATTACGTCAGCAACGCCAGTCAATTCGTTTCCAGGCATCCGCCGCAATCTTAAAGGGCTACACCTTATGGCAAGCATTTCAAAATTGTTGCGTCGCTTGATCCATGGGGAAGCGGAAGCGCATGAATCTATTTTTGACGATACGCTAACTGCGTATCAATTCCTGGAAACACAGGAAGAGAATTCACACACTTATGAAGTCGTTGAGCTCTCGCTCGTTCTTCGAATCCTGAAAACGCTGGGATATATTGGAGATAATACATTTGCTGAGCAATATACTGCGGCGCCATTTGATCCCAATGCTATCGATGTGGCGAAGTTTGAAAAAAAGACCATCCTCTTTGAGATTAACCGGGCGTTGCGAGAGAGCCATCTGTGATATACTTTCTGTATGTTATCCGACGAAAATGAAAAGCCACACCGGCTTGATGATATTCAAAAGCGTTTATACAGCCAAAATCCAAAGGCTATTCCAAAAACCCGTACCGGAATTCTCCATCAGGTGAACCATACGGTTTCTTCCGCATGGAATAGTGCGCCAGTTGAAGCAGTTTCCAATACTGTAAAGACCGTCGGAATGCAGTCATCACTCTTCAAAAAATTCTTTATTGGTACCGTTGTATTTTTCATTATTGCCGTATTGATCGGACTGTTTTTATTCTTTGGTGGCTCAGGCGGCGTATCAAATGACAATGTTTCAGTTAACGTATTAGGTAATGCGTATACTCCAGGCGGAGAGGCGCTGCCGCTTACAATTGAAATTGCCAATTCCAATCCCGTCGATCTCGAACTTGTTGACCTTGTTGTTCAGTATGGACGAAATAAAGCCGATGTTTCAGATCCATCAGACGTGACTACAAATCGAATTTCAGTAGGAACAGTTCCGGCCGGAAAAGCAGTTAATCAAAAAGTTGATCTTACGCTGTATGGCGTGGAGGGTACGAGCAAGCAAGTGAAGTTTACTCTTGAGTACCACGTCGCCGGTTCAAACGCTGTATATCAGAAAGAAAAATTCTTCTCCGTTGTTATTAATACCGCTCCAGTTACTCTTGTGGTTGATGCAGATACTTCTGTTACCGCTGGTCAGCCGTACACATTTAATGTTTCAGTCACTTCAAATGTTAAAAAAGTAATTTCCGGTATGACCGTTAAAATGGATTATCCAATTGGCTTTGCATTTTCAAATGCAGAACCTGCTCCGTCATATCTTTCTAACATTTGGAGTTTAGGAGATCTAGCGCCAGGAGAAACTAAGAAGATTAAAATTGTAGGAACTGTTACTGCTGAAAATGGCGAGCAGCGTTCATTCCGTGTGTACGCAGGTTCGGCAAGCGAAAAGGATAAAAATGTTATTGGAGTGACATTCACTTCAGTGCTTCATTCTGTAGATATTGTGAAGCCATTCCTCTCAGCATCACTTATGATTAATGGACAAAAAGGAAGTTCAATTTCAGCCCAGTCAAAATCAACAATCAACGGCGTTGTTACTTGGGGAAATAATCTTCCGGTCCGAATATTGAATGCAAAGATTACGGTAAAGTTGAACGGCAACTTGATTGACCAGTCTTCAGTCCAGTCAGACGGAGGCTTCTACAATTCAGTAGACAATACAATCGTTTGGGACAGAAATACTCGACCGCAGCTCGCAAGTATTGATCCCGGCGCTGAAGGTTCATTTGGATTTACTTTCTCAACGCTCTCTCTCTACCAGAATGGTGGAGTGGCGGTAGATCCGCAGATTGTTCTTGATGTATCTATTTCAGGACAGCAACCACAAGAAGGAACCAACAGCCAGGAGGTAAACAATATTGAGCACACTGTTATCAAACTCGGAACTGACTTCCAAGTAAATGCCGAGCCTTCGTATACTGGCCAGCCATTTATCAACAACGGTCCAATTCCTCCAGCAGCTAACCAAAAGACTACTTATACAATCAAATGGGCACTTACCAGTTCGGCAAACAATGTGAATAATGCAAAAGTTACCGCTTCACTGCCTTCATATGTGCACTTCCTAAGTAACGTGTATCCTGCAAATGCTGATGTGAAAATTGATCCTATCTCAGGCAATATCGTTTGGAACGCAGGAACGTTGCTTAAGGGCTCAGGCTTCACTTCTGATCCGAAGTTTGTGTTCTTCCAAGTTGAACTCAATCCATCTATCTCTCAAGTCGGGCAGGTTCCGGTATTGATCAATGCAGTGACTGCAACTGGAACTGACGCGTATACCAATACTGCCGTTACATCTTCATGGAGCGCACTGACAACGAAGCTCTTCAATGATCCTATCTTCCAGGTAGGGGATGAAAAAGTAGTCCAGTAGCTATAAGCTCGCTGTGGCAGGGTGTTTTGAAATTATCAGAAAATACAGTAGAGTATCGTATATGGCAGAAAAAGAACCAAAGGATGTAAGTTTAATGGAAAAGATCGAATCGCTTGCAAAGCGACGCGGCTTTATTTTTCAAGGCTCTGAGCTCTACGGCGGTCTTGCCGGTACTTGGGATTACGGCCCTTTGGGAGTAGCCCTCAAGAAAAACATCGAACGTCTCTGGTGGAATCGATTCGTCGAATCCCGTGAGGACATTTTTGGACTTGAATCTGCAATTCTCATGAACCCACGAGTATGGGAGGCTTCCGGCCACGTCGGTGGATTTTCTGATCCGATGGTAGATGATCTCAAAACAAAGAAACGATACCGTGCCGACCATGTGCTCGAAGAAGCAGGCGTGGATGTCAAAGGAATGACGCTCGCGCAGATGAGTGAGGAAATCAAAACTCGAAAAATTAAGAGCCCCGATGGTAATGACTATTCTGATGTTCGCCAATTCAACATGATGTTCGCAACGCAGATCGGTGCTGTGGAAGACACTTCATCAACCGTTTACCTCCGTCCTGAAAACGCTCAAGGAATGTTCGTTAACTATAAAAATATTTTAGATTCTCTTCATCCTAAATTGCCATTCGGTATCGCACAGATGGGTAAGGCATTTCGAAATGAAATCACTCCTCGCGATTTTACCTTCCGAACCCGTGAATTCAATCTTATGGAATTCGAATATTTCGTAAAGCCAGCAGATTGGGAAAAGCATTTCGAATATTGGAAATATCAAATGATTGAATGGATCGAACAGATTGGTATCGATTCTTTCAAGGTTCATCAGCTTGAAGTTGCTCCAGAAGACCGCGCGCATTATTCACTCCGCACTACTGACTTTGAATTCGAATTTCCATTCGGACGAAAGGAACTGTATGGTCTCGCATGCCGAGGAAACTTTGACCTCAAGCAGCACCAGGAACACTCAAGCGTGAACCTCGAATATTTGGATGAAGAAGCAGCTATCGACAGCCCTGATCGCAAATTCTTGCCGTACTGTGTCGAACCTTCATTTGGATTGGATCGCACAATACTCGCAGTTCTTACTTCTGCGTACAAAGAAGATCTATCAAAGCCTGACGAAGTTCGTTCATACCTCGCCCTCAAGCCTGCAATCGCACCGGTTATCTGCGCGGTTTCTCCACTTCTTAAAAACAAGCCTGAACTCGTTGCTATGGCTCGCCGTGTTTACGATATTCTCAAGACTGAATTCGGCCGCGTAATGTGGGATGACAACGGAAACATCGGCAAGCGCTATCGCCGACAGGATGAAATTGGTACACCGTGGTGTATCGTTATCGACTTTGATTCACTCACTAACGACGACGTAACTATCCGCGACCGTGACAATGGAAATCAAGAGCGTGTGATGATCGGGGATTTGGTCTCCAAAATTAAAGCGCAGCTTTAAAAATTCTAACAACAGCATTAAAGAATACGTGACTCTTCTTGAAAAAGAAGCAGGTTCTTCTTGTGCTATACTTTCAGTTATTCTATGGCCAGAGCAAATATAAGCAAAAAAGCAGTAGTGCAAGTCTTGAAAGACTATGCAGAAGAATATCGAATGCATCCGTGGTTCACCGCGGGTGGTATTTTGCTGCCGGGAATCGGTTCGATTTTTGTATTCTTCATCCCACCACTTATTATTGGAAGAATTGTAAACATGATCAGTGCCGGTTCAGATATTTCATTTTCAAAAGTCGGCGTGCTCATAGCGCTCTTCGGAGGCCTCTGGCTTCTCGGAGAAGGATGCTGGCGCGCAGGTATGTATTTTCTGACAAAGCTAGAAGCGATTGCTATGCGCAATCTTGCCCGAAAAAGCTTCGACCGGCTGATGGAGAGAGACTATGATTTCTATGCGAACAATTTCGTAGGTACTTTAACGAAACGGGCGATCGCCTATATAAAAAATTTCGAAGGATTTACTGACACATTCAGCTTCAACGTAACGCCGAACATTTTGCCGATGATTTTTGCATTGGTAATTTTGGCGCAGTACTCAATATGGATTTCAGTCTTGCTATTGCTCGCACTACTCTTCGTAATCGCAGTCACTGTGCCGCTCATCAAGCAGCGTGCTCAGCTCGTTGTTGAACGCCATAATGCTTCAAGCGCTCTTACCGGACGTCTTTCTGATACCATTTCAAATATCTTGGCAGTTAAATCATTTGCTCGAGAAGAGGCAGAAGGAAAAGAGTACGACAAGCATGTGCACCGTTTTTCAGAAGCATTCAGAGCTGCTGCGTACTTTCATATCTTCCGCATCGACCTGACACTTTCACCACTATATGTTTTGACGAACCTTGCTGGTTTAGTTGTTGGAATCTACTTTACTATTACG
>DALYCO010000037.1:0-5701 GCA_031973655.1 Minisyncoccota bacterium
ACCTGCCGCAATAACCGTAGGGCTCATGCCAAGTTCGGCGAGGTTTTTTGCAGTTGCGAAAACATGAATAAAGTAAGGTTCGCCGCTTTTACGCGCTTGGCCTTGATGGGCCTGGAGAGCAAAGTTATAGGCTTTGATTATTAAGTCCACATCCTTTTTGGGAGGAGAAGGAAGTTTCGAAATGATGTCTTCTATCTTTGGCATATGTCTATAGTAGAGGGAATATGGAAAAAAGCAAATCAGCGGTCATTGTATGGTACAATGGCCGCATGAAGAAATATCTTCGTACTACCATGATTATCATTATATTTTTTATTCTCGCTTTAATAGCCTTTGTTATTTATTTCGGTAGAACTCCTGCTCGGACGATTCCAACCAATGTAAATATCGTTTCTCCGGCCAATGGCAAGATTATTGCCATCGATTCTATCAGTACCGAACACGTAACCTTTTTTAAAGAGGGTGTATTCAATGAGCTCGAGGCAGATGGAGTGACTCTCCCTGCTCATGTAGTCGTAATTCAAATGAATCTGAAAAATATTCATGTTCAACGTGCTCCGATTGTGGGAGAAGTTATGGCAGTCAAGCACACTGATGGTAAATTCAAGAATGCTTTATTTGGAAAAGGACGCGAGCAGTTGGTAAATGCTAACGAAAAAAATATGACTATCATCAAGAACGGTGATGAGACTATTGCTGTCATCCAGGTTGCAGGAGTGCTCGCTCGCCGCATCAAAAGTTATGTAAAAATCGGAGACGAAGTTGTCCAAGGACAAAAAATTGGCTTCATCGCACTAGGTTCGCAAGTAGTTCTCGTTGTTCCAAAATCTCGTGAGCTTGCGGTGAAAGTAGGAGACATTCTAATTGATGGAGAAACAGTTATCGCTCAGTAATAAAAAAACCAGCAATCATTGCTGGTTTTTTTATTACTTCTTTTCCAGTTTATCTGGTCGATGATTCGGACACATTTTGTTCGAGCATCGTTCTGGAATTGTTTTTGTTCCTTCCATCATGAGCGACTGACACATTGGGCAGATGCGGCCGGTTGGTTTTGTCTTGATTGCGTTCTTACAGTCAGGATAATTTGAACATGAATAGAATATTCCAAATCGTCCCTTTCGTTCCATCATTTTTCCTTTGTTACAAGTAGGGCAGGTAACATCAGTCATTTTGCGTGCAGTTTCTTCGGGGTCTTGCTCGATGTATTTACATTTAGGATAGCGAGAACATGAAATGAAAGTTCCGAATCGTCCTTCGCGGATGACGAGTTTTCCTCCGCCAGATTTGGTCGGTTCTTTTTCTTTACCGTCTTTATCAAGTCCGCATTTCGGACATGGCTTGCCGATTTCTTTCGGTCCTTCCATTACTTTTCCTTCAATCGTTCGTCCACCGGTACATTCAGGGTAGCGTGAACATGACATGAACTTTCCGTTCTTGCCGAGTTTGATAATCATATCAGCGCCGCATTCAGGACATTTGAATTCAGCCGGAGCTTCTCCGAGGTTGGTAATCTTCGCGTCCTTGTCGCGAGCTTTTACGTCTTTCAAGAATGGTCCGTAGAAATCTTTGAGCACTTTCAAGTATTCTCGATCGCCGTTTGAAATATCATCGAGCTTGTCTTCCATTTCAGCCGTAAACGAGTCGCTGATGTATTCGCCGAAGTTTGCTTCGATGAATGAAGAAACCACATCACCAGTGTCAGTCGGGAATAATGTCTTTCCTTCCTTAGTGACGTATCCGCGTTCTTCAATAGTACGCATGATTGATGCATAGGTAGATGGTCGGCCGATACCTCGAGCTTCGAGTTCTTTAACAAGACCAGCTTCTGAATATCTACCTGGTGGCTGAGTCTGTTTTTCTTCTGAATTGAGTTCAATGAGTTTGAGTTTTTCTCCAACTGTAATTTCCGGAAGTTCTACGTCTTCGCCGCGAGCATCAATATCAACAGCGAGCCAGCCGGGAAAGAGAACACGTGAGCCGTTTGCTGAAAATTCTGGAAAATCTTTTTCAGTCGGAACAGTTGCAGAAATCTTAGTTTTCAAAAGTTTCGCATCAGCCATCTGTGATGAAACTGCGCGTTCCCAAATCAGACGGTAGAGTTTCTGCTGCTCATCATTATGTCCTGCAGAAAGAGTTTCTACATGAGTAGGTCGAATCGCTTCGTGGGCTTCCTGAGCGTTCTTTGATTTTGTCTTATAAGTATGTGCTTCAGCGTAATTTGCTCCATGCTTCTTTTCAATCAATGCAAGAATACTGTCCTGAGCTTCTTTGCCGAGGTTGGTTGAGTCAGTACGCATGTATGAAATATGTCCGGCTTCGTAAAGCTTTTGCGCGATCTGCATCGTGCGAGAAGGAGAATAACCCAAGCGTGAGCTTGCTGTTTGCTGGAGCGTGCTGGTTGTAAACGGAGCGCGAGGAGAACGCTTCTGTTCAGTTGCTTTGACATCGGTTACTGTCCACGCGTTTTTGTTTCCCGTTTCAAGAATTTTGTCGACAATCGCCTTGTCTCGAGGTTCTTCATTTGAAGTGAGGAGTATCTGTACTTTCTTTTGTGTTTCAAAAAGTCCTGACAATACCCAATATGTTTCAGGAATGAATGCGCGGATTTCACGTTCGCGTTCCATGATGATGCGAAGTGCAGGGGATTGCACACGACCTGCTGAAAGTCCGTAACGAACTTTTTTCCAGATCAAACCTGAAAGGTCGTAGCCGAAGAGGCGATCGAGAACGCGACGAGCCTCTTGTGCTCGTACCAATTTGTCATCGATGTCTCGTGGATGTTTGAGAGCTTCCTCGATAGCTGCTTTGGTGATTTCATGGAATACCGCTCGGCGAACTGGTCGGGCTTTGGTGTCTTTAAGTTTGAGTGCTTCAGTGATGTGCCATGAGATTGCTTCTCCTTCGCGGTCCGGGTCGGTTGCGAGAATAATTTCATCTGCTTTTTTTGCTAAAGATGAAAGTTCGGAAACAACTTTTTCTTTTCCTTTTGAAATTTCGTAATGGGGAATAAAGCCGCCTGGGATATCGATGGCAGCTTTGTTTGATTTTGGAAGGTCGCGGATGTGTCCAACAGAAGCGCGAACAGTATAAGCGCCGTCGAGATATTTCTCAATCGTTTTCGCTTTTGAAGGTGATTCGACGATAAGTAATTTCATATGTGCTTACACATTAGTACCATGTAACGATTTTTGTGGCAAACTTCCTGCAAATTATATTCGCCGAATTTCTCCATATTCTTCTTTTATTAATCCTTTTAATTCCATAATCGTAATCGTCATATTCACTTCATGAATTGGCTTACCAAGTTTGCGACATAATTCATCTCGTTCAGTTGGCTCGATCAATGCTTCAAGTACTGCTTTTTCAGCCGGCGTGCAATCCAAGATTGCATCCAATCGTTGCTGTGTCGGTCCTTCGGTGTGTTCAACATCGAATCCAAGCGCTGCAAGTAAATCATCGGGCTTGGTTATAGGAACAGCTCCATACTTGAGAAAGAAGTTAGTGCCTTTGGAATTTTCTGAATTGATCGGCCCCGGCAGCACCAAGAGGTCTCGGTTATATTCAGTTGTCAGCTTGGCGGTGATCATAGTTCCGGATTTGATCGTTGCTTCGATAAGCAGCGTTGCTTTTGAGATACCTGCCATCAATCGATTGCGTTGCGGGAACATCCATTCTTGTCCCCGCATGAGTGGCTCAAATTCAGAAACAAGACAGCCACCCTTAGCGACTATTTCTTGGGAGAGCTTAAAAGATGCACTCGGATAAATTGCTCTCGGGTCCAATCCTGAACCAGGAAAACCGATAGCCAGTAATCCGATTCGCAGCGCGGTCTCGTGTGCAATGGTATCTATGCCATTGGCGAGTCCTGATACGATCACTACCGGATAGCCGGCTAATGCTTCTATTAATTGTATACACATGTCTTTGCCATAGCTTGTATGATTGCGCGAACCAACCACTGTTAAGTGAATCAGTTTCGGGTTTGGCAGTTCTCCTACAATATAGAGCTGCTTTGGTGGTTGGGGAATCTCTCGAAGGATTTTTGGAATGTCGTCTCCCGTCAGTTTTCTCATGCTTTGAATTTTGGGCGTTTATTGATAAGATACGGGAGTTATTAACGACATCCCGCATATACGATACCAATGGGGGATGAAATTTACTTAAAGATATACTCAAATGCTCGATATCAAATTCATCAGGGAAAATAAAGAAATTGTTGCAGCCGCTATTGCAAAGAAGCGTGCTTCTGTTGATATTGAAGAATTGATCGCTGCTGATGATGAACGCATCGCGGCATTGAACGCCTACGAAACAATTCGTGCGGAACAAAATCAAATCTCAAATTTGATCGGCATAGAAAAAGACGCAAATAAGCGCGCACAGATGATTACTGAAATGCAGCTTCTTAAAGAAGATGTAAAAAAGCGCGAAGAAGAAATGAAAGTTGTTCTTGAAAAATGGCAAGCACTCATGCTCAAGGTTCCGAACATGCCATCGCTCGATACTCCAGAAGGTCCTGATGATACTGCGAACAAGGTTATCCGAGAGTGGGGGACAAAGCCACAGTTTTCATTCAAGCCAAAAGAACATTTTGAAATTGGTGAAGAGCTTGGCATTATCGATACCAAGACTGCGGCAGAAGTTGCTTCATCTCGTTTCGCATATTTGAAAGGTGATCTTGTGTTGATGCAGTTCGCATTGATCCAGATGTGTTTTGATATTCTTACGAACGAAGAAACATTGCAGGCGATTGCGAATAAAATAAACAGCCCAGTAAAAGTCGCTTCATTTATTCCCGTCATTCCTCCAGTATTTGTCCGCCCTGTCGTACAGGTAAAAATGGCTCGCTACATGGGAGCAGAAAATCACTACGTTTTCCCTAATGATGATTTGATGTTGGTTGGAAGCGCGGAACACACGCTTGGTTCACAGCATATCAACCAGACATTTACAGAAGCTGATCTTCCAATTCGTTACGCAGGATATTCAACAGCATTCCGACGCGAAGCGGGAACCTACGGAAAAGACACGAACGGAATCTTGCGCCAGCACCAGTTTGATAAATTGGAAATGGAAGTATTCTCGCTTCCTGAAACTTCACTTTCTGAACAAGATTTCCTCGTTGCAATTCAGGAACATGTTTTGCAGACACTCAATCTTCCATATCATGTCGTTTCAGTTTGTACTGGAGACATGGGATTCCCAGATTACCGACAGATGGATATTGAAACATGGATGCCGGGACAAGATACGTATCGAGAAACACATAGCGCTGATCTCACTTCGGGATTTCAGGCACGCCGACTCAATACTCGCGTAAAGCGCGCAGACGGAAAGATTGAACCAGTGCACATGAATGACGCAACGGTTGTCGCTATTGGCCGCACGCTTATCGCAATCATCGAAAACTATCAGAACGAGGATGGGTCAATCCGCATCCCTGACGCTCTCCAGAAATACATGGGAGGAAAAACACTCATTACCAAAAAGTAATCACCGAGTTCTAGTATGGTACTCGAACGAGCAACCGGCGGAGACCGCGTAAAAGAATTGAAGGAAAAGCGCAGACGTCAAAGACGGATACGCTTTTTCATCGGCTTGGTGTCGGTAATAATTATCGTTGTTACTGCCGTTTTTATTTCTCGAACAAAGCAGCTGCAAATTCAGAAGGTAGTGGTACGCGGAAACTATATTGTTCCTG
>DALYCO010000037.1:5711-5925 GCA_031973655.1 Minisyncoccota bacterium
AGCCGCGGTAAATGTTGTTCTCAAGGAACATTTCCTCTGGCTTATTCCTAAATCAAACGTGATGCTGTATCCGATGAACCGTCTCAACGAAGTGGTGTCTTCTCAGTTTCAGCGATTTAATACCGTTGAATTTCATCTTGAAAATTGGAGTACGCTTGTTATCGATGTTACTGAACGAAACAACGTGTATCTCTGGTGCAATATGCTGCCAGCT
>DALYCO010000038.1:0-438 GCA_031973655.1 Minisyncoccota bacterium
GGGAAACCCAGTGATTGGACCAAACAAATATAATCCAAAACACACAGGAGGTCTTTCCGGTAAAATTACTCACAACATTTCATTGGAACAAACCGGCTTCGTTCGCTCGTTGCTTGATCCTGAAATTTCGATTATCAGCGCAGGTGGCGTTGAAAGCGGAGAACAGATGGATAATTACATCGAGAACGGTGCGGATGCGGTACAAGCCACTTCTATATACTATAGAAAAGACAACGACCCTGTCGTTTGGAGCAACATTGGCGCAGAATACTGCATGCTCACTTAATTGAAACTAATTTACACCTTGAGGGGCTTTCGGAAACGGAAGCTCTTTTTTTATTGCCTTTTAAGGGTTTCGTGGTAATCTGACAGCAACGAAATTATTTTTAAACTGAAAAAAAACTAAAAGAAATGGTAACACTCCTCAAGGGCGCTTTC
>DALYCO010000038.1:448-5701 GCA_031973655.1 Minisyncoccota bacterium
TATTGGGATCTATGCGTTCAAAGCGATGTACTTATTGTTGAAAAACGCATTGAACGCATAGATCCCAATATTACCTATAATGGTACTGCTGAGGAAATTAACGCTGAAGGCTTATACCTTATGCCTGGCATAATTGATGATCAAGTTCATTTTCGTGAACCTGGTTTAACACACAAAGGAAGTATTGGGACGGAAGCCCGTGCAGCTGTTGCAGGAGGAGTAACTTCTTTCTTCGAACAAGCAAACACAGATCCCCAAACACTTACCATCCAGCTTTTACGCGACAAGAAAAGAATCGCATCAGGGACATCACTTGCCAACTATGCGTTTACGCTTGGTGCAAGTAACAATAACCTTGATGAACTTAAACTTGCAGATGAAAAATACAGTGCTGAGTTTGCCGGAATAAAAATCTTTATGGGTTCTTCAACTGGCAATATGCTGGTAGATAAACCAGAAGTTTTAGAAAGTATATTCAAGCTGTGTAAGATTAAAATTACTCACTGCGAAGATGAAGGAATTATTAACCGTAACACTGAACAGCAAAAAGCTCAGTATGGCGACAATATACCTTTTGAAATGCATCCAATCATTCGCAATGAAACAGCCTGCCTCAAGAGCAGCACCTTTGCGGTTGATCTGGCAAGAAAATTTAATTCACGCCTGCACGTATATCACATCAGCACCACGGAAGAATTATCGCTGTTTTTACATGAACTTGAAGTTGAGCTAAAAGATAAATTGGTAACATCAGAAGTATGCATCCCACATTTATTTTTCTCCAGCGATGATTACCAACGACTGGGTTCGCTTATCAAGCAAAATCCGGCTATCAAAGATCCACGCCACAGAAAGGAATTATTACTTGCTCTGCTTGAAGACATACTGGATGTAATTGCAACCGACCACGCCCCGCACACGCTTGAAGAAAAAGGCCGGCCGTATACAACTTGCCCTTCTGGCGCACCATGGGTACAGCATTTCGTTCCTGCAGGTTTAGAACTATTTGGTGAAAACCGTATCGCTAAATTTGTAGAGAAAGCATGCCACAATCCAGCAATCATTTTTGGCGTTGAAAAAAGAGGCTACCTGCGCGAAGGTTATTATGCAGATATGACACTTGTTGATATGAATTCACCTTGGAAAGTTTCTAAGGAAAACATATTATACAAATGCGGCTGGAGCGCTTTCGAAGGTCACACCTTTAACACCAGAGTATGTGCAACGTTTGTAAACGGAAACTTAGTGTATGACGATTTACAGAGAAGCCAAACTGGACTGGGTACAATTGTTACCCAAGAAACTGGCATGGCGCTAAGATTCAATAGATAACTAAAACTTTTCCCTATATTGGGAAACCCCGACGGATGAAAGCGCTAGCTTTCATCCGTTTTTTCTTTTCCTTACAAAAACCCCTCTTTTTTGCTATAGTCATCCATATGACACCCAAGGGAATATTGCCAAAAGCCTTTCATTTTAAAGGCTATAAGTACAATCCAACAAAGCTTGAAGTCTCTTTCAAGTATCAGATCGAGTTTTCAAATCGAGAGCCACTGGACTTTACTGAGACTATTATTCTCCCAACAAAACCTACCAACAAACTCACTCCAAAAGCTTTGGCGAAATTCCTTGAACCACTTCATCTTATGTTGGGCATTAGCTATTACAAGGTATATGTTCCATCAAAAGTAACACTTCCTTTTACCCTCTCAAAAGAGCAAGCTCAGTTTTGGACAACCGTGTACAAAAAAGGACTGGGAGAATTCACCTACCGCAATAATCTCGATCCAGAAAAATTAGCGAAGTTCCCGTACTCAAAAACAAACACATCTGCGATTGAAATTCCTGTGACAAACAGTGCGCTTCTCGGAATCGGCGGCGGCAAGGACTCGATCGTTGCTGCAGAAGTATTAAAAGAAATGCCTTCTCTTTCTGTTTCATCATTTCTGCTTGAAACTCAAAAAGGAGATCCGGTAGCTGAACAAGTTATTCAACTTATCGGAAACCCTTCCCTTTCTATCAAGCGAATCATCGACCCACAATTGTTCGAACGTTTTGAGGGCTCATACAACGGACATATTCCAATCTCAGCTATTTTTGCTTTTGTCGGATTATTATCTGCGGCATTGTACGGACATAAATATGTAATCGTCGGAAACGAAGCGAGCAGCAACTTTGGCAATATCACGTACAAAGGCGAAACAATCAATCACCAGTGGAGCAAGTCTGCTGAATTTGAATCGATGCTTCAAAACTATACCCGCTCATTCATCACTTCAGACATCACCTATTTCTCGCTCCTCCGAAACTATTATGAAATCCGCATTGCACGGATGTTTTCAGAACATAAGAAATATTTTAAGCACTTCTCAAGTTGTAACCGCAACTTCAAGGTATTTTACGAGCGTACAGCGAGCCTCTGGTGTGGAGAATGCCCTAAGTGCGCATTCGTGTTTTTGATCCTTGCACCGTTCATACCAAAGAATGAACTTGTCGCCATGTTCGGAAAGAACATGCTTAATGACGATGCACTCGTTCCACTTATGGGCGATATTCTAGGATTTGGGAAACTGAAGCCTTTCGACTGCGTAGGAACATTTGAAGAAGCCCAGGCTGCCCTGTATTTAGTCCGTGATTCATATGTAGATTCAATTTCAGTAAAGACATTCATTCATAAAATAAAAAAAGGTGATGCTTTAGCAGAGAAAGTTCTTCGCACAGTTGCAGCACCGACAATGCCAACCCCTTTCCGATTTCTCGGCATTAACAACGTCGCAATCATCGGCTACGGAAAAGAAGGAAAGATTACTGAAGAATATCTCAAACTAAAATACCCAAATCTTAAGATCGGCATTCTTGATGAAAGCACTGACAAGAATTATTTAAAGAAGCAGAGTGAATATGACTTTGCAATTAAGACTCCAGGAATTCCTAAAGAAAAAATTACTATTCCCTACACAACAGCGACAAACATTTTCTTTTCATCAATCATGAATCCCACAGTTGGCATTACAGGTTCAAAAGGAAAGAGCACGACGACCAGCCTTGTGTATGAAATGATTAAAGCTTCCGGTAAAAAAGTCCGTCTCTTGGGAAACATCGGAAACCCAATGCTTGCAGTCTTGCTTGATAAAAACATCGACCCGAAGGAAATCTTTGTCATTGAACTTTCAAGCTACATGCTTGATGATATTCAATATTCTCCAAACGTAGCCCTCCTTCTCAATCTCTTCCCTGAGCACATGAACTATCATGGAAGCATCGAAAACTACTACGCAGCAAAACATAATATCTTCAAATTCCAGAAAGGCTCAGACAAAGCGTTCGTTGCTCCGTTTACCGCAAAGATTCCTGTTGCTGACAAAGACATTCCCCTTTTGGGAGAACACAATAAAACTGATATTCGTGCAGCAATAACAGCAGCAAAAACTTTCAGCGTACAAGATGCTGCTATTAAGAAAGCGATCAAAAGTTTCAAACCACTCCCGCACAGATTAGAACTAGTCGGAACTTTTAATGGAATTACTTTTTACGATGACGCAATTTCAACCACGCCAGAATCAACTATCATGGCAATCAAAAGCCTCAAGAAAGTAGATACTATCTTCCTCGGAGGAACTGATCGCGGATATGATTTTGCCGAACTCGAAAAGATTGTCAGAAAATTCAAAATCAAAAACGTCGTCCTCTTCCCAGACAGTGGAAAGCGAATCTTTAAATCTGAAAAAGGATTGAACGTACTACATACAAAAAGCATGGAAGCTGCTGTCGCTTTTGCTTTCAAAAACACAAAAGCAGGCACGATATGCCTACTCTCTACTGCTTCACCATCATATTCAGTTTGGAAAAACTTCGAAGCAAAAGGAAATGAATTTCAAGATGCTGTCCGAAACTTTTCTACTTCAAAAGCAAAATAATCTTTGGAAGGAAAATAATACATCCAATAATGATTGCTGCAATCGCTGATAGAAGAACCGCTCCAGCAGCGACGTCTTTAGTGTCTCGGGCAAATGGGTGTTCTTCTGGGCTCGTGAGGTCAATATCAAATTCGATGGCTGTATTGAATGCTTCTGCGAGAACAACGATGGAAATGGCCAATACGATGGCGAGCCATTCTCCTTGTGATATATGGAGAAAGAAGCCAAGAAACACTGCTGCAGCCCCTGCTAGGAGGTGTAGCCACATGTTGTGCTGAGTCTTGAGAAGTATAAAGATACCACGAATGGCATATTGGAAACTCTTGCCGCGCTTTACTACGCTAAATGCTTCGAGTTCTTTTGCTGGTTCATCAAACATACGGTAAGTATAGACCCCTTCCCCCTTTTTGTCATCCAAAAGAAAAGCCCCGCAAAAAATGCAGGGCTCTTTGTATATTAGCGATATGTGTATTAGATGTTTGATATAAAAATTAAAAAGCCCAATAGGACTGTCTTTCGTTTAGTTTGATTGCTGATTTTGTAGTTACCAGTAAAAATACAAGGTATATGCCTGTCCCCAAAATACTTCCGAACGCTGGCCACTGATCCCAACTGTGGCCAAAGGTGCTTGTATACATAAATGGAATAATGAAGAGCGGTAAGCTACACATCATTGTGGCAAACCATATCGGCTGATGGCGCGAAAATGGAACATCGTTCATTATTCTAAACAGGAAATATGTAACAGAAACTGCAGCAATTACAGCTCCAATTGCAATATACCAACGATACTCAGAATCCATGGGTATCGTGCCTGGCATAAATAAATCGGGGAACCAGAATAGATTGCAAAGTGCTACAACTGCATAAGCGGCAAAGGCAAGTAATTTTGTTTTCATACTAATAGGGGTTAAAAAGTTAATGAATGAATTACACCAAGACTACACCCGAACACGTAAAAAGTCGAGAGTAAAAAAACAAAACCCCGCTTGCAGGCGGGGTTTTGAACTTCTCTCTTTTTTGTTTGATTAAGATTCCTTTCGCTTCTTGCCAGTGACTCGGCGTGAGACGATGAAAGTGTTTGAGTATTTCTTTGGAGTACGAGTCTTTCGTCCACCAGTTACTTTACCCCACAATGTCTTCGGTCGTCGCAATCCGCGTCCTTGTCGTCCTTCACCTCCACCGTATGGGTGGTCAACTGGGTTCATAACTGATCCACGAACAGTTGGGCGAATACCCTTCCATCGTGAACGACCAGCTTTACCGTAGTTTCGAAGTTTGTTCTCGTCGTTTGATACTTCGCCGATTGTAGCCCAGCAAAGCTCAGAAACTTTTC
>DALYCO010000039.1:0-5457 GCA_031973655.1 Minisyncoccota bacterium
TGCAGCTTGCGAGGAATCGAGCAAGATGAAAAGTACACCGGCAGCGCTCTCCGAGGACTCAAATCCATATACCCACAAAACTGCCTAAATATGCTATACTGGCCGGACGTTTAGCTTCGAGCCAAACGCTTATATATATGTCATTTTTCACTAAAATCTTCGGGGATTCCAGCAGCCGCCACGCGTCTTCGCTCGCTCCCTTGGTCGCAAAAATCAATGCCCTTGAGCCAACCGTTGCAGCATATACTGACAGCGATTTTCCAAAAAAGACGGCAGAACTTAAAGAACGCTATACAAAAGGCGAGACACTTGATGATCTTTTGCCGGAAGCTTTTGCATTGGTGCGAGAAGCAGCAAAACGAACACTTGGACAGCGACACTATGATGTACAGCTCATCGGAGGAATCACACTTCATAAAGGCCTGATCGCAGAGATGCGAACCGGAGAAGGTAAGACGCTCGTAGCTACTTTGCCTGCATACTTGAACGCTCTTTCAGGAGAAGGCGTGCATGTCATTACCGTAAACGATTACTTGGCACGACGTGACGCTGCATGGATGGGCCGAGTGTATTCATTCCTCGGACTTTCTGTTGGTATCAACAACTCTCTCAATACTTCATACCTTTTTGATCCTACACATATTGAGAAAGAAGACACCGAAGCTGCGCTCTTCCGAGTCCAGTACGAATTCCTTCGTCCAGTATCTCGCCGTGAAGCATACGCTGCCGACATTACTTACGGAACAAACAACGAATATGGTTTTGATTACCTTCGTGATAATTTGGCTGTACGTAAAGAAGACCTTGCTCAGCGAGGCCATGCATACGCCATCGTGGATGAAATTGACTCCATCTTGATCGACGAAGCTCGAACGCCTCTTATCATTTCATCTGAATCAGCTGATTCAGATGAAATGTATGTGCAGTTTGCTGACATTGCCCGCAATCTCGAGCGCGAGTTTGACTTTACTGTTGATGAAAAGCAGCGAGCTATCCAGCTTACTGATATGGGTATTACTAAAGCAGAAAGCTTGCTCGGTATCGACAATATCTATACTGAAAAGGGAATCAAGTACGTTCACCATCTTGAAACTGCTGTCCGCGCGCATGCTTTGTACCATAAGGATAAAGAATATGTTGTTGCTGACAATGAAATTATTATTGTAGACACCTTTACTGGACGATTGCAGCCAGGACGCCGCTGGTCAGAAGGTTTGCATCAGGCTATTGAAGCAAAGGAAGGCGCAAAGATCCAGAAGGAAACAAAAGCTGTTGCTTCAATCACATTCCAGAATTACTTCCGCTTCTACAAGAAGCTCTCAGGTATGACTGGAACAGCTGAAACTTCAAAGGAAGAATTCTATAAAGTGTACGGTCTCGACGTTATGGCAATTCCAACGAATCGTCCTATTTCACGTATCGACCACAACGACCAGATTTTCCAGACAGAAAAGGGAAAGTTCCGAGCTATTGCAAAGAAAGTAAAAGAACTCCAGGACAAAGGCCAGCCAGTACTTATCGGTACGGTCTCTATTGAACGCAACGAACTTCTCTCTGCATACCTTTCAAGCGAGGGAGTAAAGCATACTGTTTTGAATGCAAAGAACCATGAAAAGGAAGGTGAAATTATCGCCGCGGCCGGACTACCGGGCAGCGTCGTAGTCGCAACCAATATGGCCGGCCGCGGCGTCGACATCAAACTCGGCGGAGTGGAAGCCGACAAGCTTCATATTGAACAAGTACAGGCAAACGGCGGATTGTTTGTTATCGGTACCGAACGCCATGAAGCACGTCGCATCGACAACCAGCTCCGAGGACGCGCGGGACGACAAGGAGATCCTGGAGAAACTCAATTCTACGTATCATTGGAAGACGATCTTATGCGTATCTTCGGCTCAGACACCATGAAAAACATGATGGGACGATTTGGTATTCCTGAAGATCAGCCAATTGAAAACAAACTTATTTCACGAGCGATCGAATCAGCTCAGACAAAGATCGAAGGTTTTAACTTCGATGCTCGAAAGCAGACGCTTGAATACGATAACGTTATGAACCAGCAGCGCAAGACTATTTACGAACGCCGACGCGCTATGCTCTTTTCTGATCGTGCGAAGATCGATGAATTTCTCGTAGAATTGCAGTCAGAATACTCAGACCTTGAAACTATCATTCCTGAGCGCAAGAAATTGGTAGGTGATGACGCTTTCTATGAAGCTGTTCGTCGCGTCGTTTTGTATGTTACGGATATCCTCTGGGTTGAACACCTCGAGACTATGGAATACCTCCGTTCTTCAGTAAACCTCCGTGCATACGGCCAGCGCGAACCTCTTGTTGAATACAAGAAAGAAGGTCTCCGTCTTTTCCGAGAACTTGAAGCTTCATTCCGTGAACAGGTGTATGGATTGGTAAAGACTCTAAACAGGGAGGCCGACAGCGCACCGATTGAGCAGCCGAAAGAAATGACAGTCACACTCGAACATGAAGCAGTGGGTCAGTTCGGCATGCCGGCTGCTCCTGAAAAGGGGCATGCTGCAGGTGTTGAAGTCAGAAACAACGAACCGAAAGTAGGCAGGAACGATCCTTGCCCTTGCGGATCTGGACAGAAATACAAAAATTGCGGACTTAAAAATACTGCAGAGCATCAGAAGTTGATGGCAGGCAAATAATCTATGAAGATTTACTTTATCCGCCACGGGCAGACAACAGGAGATGTTGAAAAGCGTCTAGGCGGAGCCTATGACGATCACTTGTCATTGGAGGGTCATGCGCAGGCAGAAGCATTGGCGCTGAAGCTCGAGAATAAGGGGATTGAACTGATCCATGTCAGTCCTTTTATTCGTACCCAGGAAACGCTCGCATATCTTACTGCAAAAATTAAATGCGAAACACTCACTGACCCTGATCTCAAGGAACGAGACCAGTATGGTTTTTTGACTGGCTTGGTAAAGTCCTATGCAGAAATGCGCTATAGCGACATCATGTTTCAGCTCCGTAATCCATTGTTTAATCTCGAAGGAGCTGAAACATATGAAGATTTCAAGAACCGTATCACTGCTGCTTTCGAGCGGATTACCAGCGACGAATCACACAAAGTTGTTGCTGTGCTATGGCATGGCGGGCCGATGCGAATCCTTTTTCGTCATATCCTTGGGCTTGGCGAGATTAAATACTCTGATTGTGGATACGTTGCGTTGGAAAAAGGCGCTGACGGCTCATTCAGCGTAGTTGAAAAAGATGGAATTGATTTCTAATCCTATGAATGGCGAACAACCAAAGCTTCACAAACTCGTATTCCTGGTAGACAACAGGGATACTTTTAATTTGATTAAGTCTGGATCAAAGAAAATTGAAACCCGAGCGGGAAATTTGGATTATTTAAAAATTAAAGCAGGGGATAGTATAGAATTTTCTTGCGGAGATGAGTCTTTTGTAAGACTTGTAAGAAACAAGCATAGCTTTTCTAGTTTAGACGAATTGTTTACCGCGTATTTGCCTGCCCAGATCAATCCCGGGTTTTCGGATTATGAAGAATTAAGAAAACTATACTTAACATTTCCGGGGTATAAAGAACGCATACAAGAATATGGGGTATTAGCGTTTGAATTAGAGTAGCTGGTATACTTTCTCTATGAATAAGCCACTATCAATTCAAAACCTCTGTCTTTTCCGTAAAGATGGCCAGATTCTTCTGGCAATGAAGAAGCGTGGATTTGGGGCGGGAAAGTGGAATGGCTATGGCGGCAAGGTTCAGCCTGACGAGGGGATTGAAGAATCCATGGTCAGGGAAATCCGAGAAGAGTCAGGTATGGAGCTCAAGAAGTACCAGCCAGTAGGTATGATGCGCTTCGATAACGTCGACAAAATGGTGGAAGTTCACATCTACGAAGCAACTTCTTGGGAAGGACAACCCATTGAGAAAGAAGAGATGTCTCCGAAGTGGTTTTCCTTGGAAGATATACCTTTTTCTGAGATGTGGACGAGTGATCCGCTCTGGTATCCGTACTTTTTGGACGGAAAACGATTCAAAGGGGAGGTGGTGTTTGATGAAAACCATGAGGTGGTGAGCTCTGAAATCAGCGAAGGGTAAAAAATCCGTCAATGAGCTTTCCCCAGTTCAAAAATAGTACATATTTTGACTAAATTTGTCAAACCTTGACTATTAAAAAACCCTTATAGAATAAGGGTTTTTTACGTTTGACACTACTGAAAATAGTGGTATAACTATTGACTTTTGTTTCAGTATATGCTACTATATAGGGGTAACATCGTAAGTATAAGCGCAAGCCTGTATGTATCGATGTTTTTTGTTTAGGAGCCCGGACTTGCCGCACTGACAAAGTGCCAAGCCGCGATCAAAACAAACCTTCTGATTAGTCAGTTTGGCGGAGCGTAACCGCTGATTTATGAAACATAACGTACTACGTTCTCTACAGTCATTCGCCCTATTTCCTATTTTCGCGGCGAACTTGATTACCCCTATGGGTGTAGCCAAGACTCCAACTGTAGCAGTATTATCTTCCCCCGAAACTAGGCCCCTTGTCGTTAGCGCTACTGATAACCAACAGAAAGTGCATAACGAAAAGGTTAAGAAGGTTGAAGCGTACTTCGCAGACAAGAACCTTCCTATTGCTGCACATGCAGAAAAGCTCGTTATTGAAGCTGAAAAGAATGGTCTCGACTGGACGTTCGTCGCGGCATTCGCCATGGCAGAATCTACAGGATGTAAGTTTATGCACAATGAGAACTGTTTCGGTTGGGGATCGGCTAAGATCCGATTCGAATCAATCGAACAGGGAATCGAAGTTGTTGCATGGAACTTGGGCGGAAACAATCCGGCTACAGCAAAATACTATAAAGGCAAGAACCTCGATCAGATAATCAATACTTTCAATCCACCATCTGCTAACCCACGATACAACGGTATCATTAAGCATGTGATGGAATCTATCAAGGAATATCCGATAGAAGTTGAAAGTCAGACATTGGCTACACTCTAAAGGATAAATAAAAAACCACCTTCGACCAGGTGGTTTTTTATTTTATATTGAATGAATGATACGGTAGCTTGCCACAATGGCAGCAGTTTCTCCACGAAGGGTGAGTGGTCCAAGATTGGCAATCAAGCAGCCTTTTCCTTTCGCCAAGGCAACTTCTTCTGGAGCAAATCCTCCTTCTGGTCCGATAAAGAGGGCAGTGGCCTTGGATGTTCGTCCTTGGTCAAAAGATTCTCCGGTTAGGTCGAAGAAGAATGTCTCTTCAGGTATAGTTTCGTTGAGCGCCTTTTCAAAAGAAAGAGGTTCAGTCAATTCCGGAACAATGCCTCGTCCTGATTGCTCAGCTGCCTCACGAATAATGGTCTTCATTCGTTCTTCATTTACGCCAATCTTGACTGTTCGCTCTGTAAGAACGGGGACGATTCGAGTAATTCCTACTTCGACCGCTTTCTGGATCGCG
>DALYCO010000040.1:0-5423 GCA_031973655.1 Minisyncoccota bacterium
TAAGACTGCGGTTCTCTATACTATTCGTGATATGGGTGGCACACTTTCAGAAAGCCGCAAGAAAGATCTTTCGAGAGAGTTCGAGGATGCTGTTGTTGAGGTCTTGATTACAAAGACTCTTCGAGCAGTTCAGAAATATAAAGCAACAGGTGTTGTCATTGGTGGTGGTGTCTCCGCAAATCAATGGCTTCGAGCAGAACTTGTGCGTCGTGGAAAAGAATTCGACCCCAATCTTTCAATTCATTTCCCGACCAAAATGCTTTCAACTGACAATGCACTCATGATCACTTTAGCTGGGTACTTGAAGTCGCTCCGCATAAAAAAATTCCCTCGAACCATAAAGGCTGAGGGAAATTTAAAGCTTTAAATTATCTTCGATTCGTGAAGAAATTATTCCTGATTTTGTATTCTCAGAGAAAAATTCTTTTGCTGTATTTGGAACGCCCCATACGTCTTTACCATCAGCTCCAGGCTTTAGCAGAATAAGTGATTTACATTGATTTTCCCGATAGAGGTCATGATCAATTTTCATATACTTATCGTCTACGATCTGGTGCACTTCGATAGCCCCCTGTGAACCAATAAGGAAATATTGGTGCTTGGTTACTATGTGGTAAATTCGGTGAGGATTATGCTCGCCAAGTTCAAAGTCATACACAACCTCAGTCCAATCTTGATGATCGAAATTGAAATCCATAACTTTATAGCCATGAAAATCAATGTTCTGGTTATGTACATTTGCGTTTTGGGTAATTCCTTCAAGAAGATCAGCCATTAAATTACGGGCTGCGCCTCTATCAGGACAAACTCTGTCGTTTGAAAACAATTGAGTGAAGAAAGCATGCATAGCATCTCGCTTCGTCACTAAAGTTCCCTGATGCGTTAAGCTGAATGAAGTCATGTGCAATCGGTTTTAGTAGGTATTTCTGAATCCCAGACTCTCCTACCATCAGCTCCTGCAAGTTCAACTACAATCGATTTCTCGTTTGCGTTTTTATACTCTTCAATTTCAGAGTAAACATTTTTTCCTCTAACGTAGAGCGCAAATGCTCCCCATTCAGTAAATAGCATTACATGGCCGATCATAATCGAGTACCAAACCCCAGTAAACTGAGAATGAGGAATAGGCTTCGGGAATGTCATCGGTAATGTTTCTTTTGTCTGAACGGCAATCTTGCTGTTGTGTTCTTGTGTAGACCTTTCGTGGCGATAAAAGATTCCATTAAAATTTTCGAACGCTTCCTCGAACGAGGAAAACGGAGCTAATCGTTTAAATGAATCCAAAATCTGGTCCAATCGTCTTTCGCGTAAAATAGGTTGTAAATTTTTTGACATGGGTGCTAAAATTTTTATCATTTAAACATGAAGGATTTCTAAAGTCAATTTTGTGACAGTATAGCGTATATGATATAGTCTTTCTATATGGAAAACCCTCCAAACATTCCGGAAAAGTTCCTCAAAGCCTACGATGCTGCGGCTACTGAAAAGAACGTGTATGAACGCTGGGAAGCCAGCGGCTTTTTTAATCCAGACAAATGTGTGGAAGCAGGAATAACTGCTCCTGACGCAAAAGCATTTACTATCATGATGCCTCCCCCAAATGTTACGGGTGTGCTTCACATGGGACATGCAATGATGCTCACACTTGAAGACATTATGATCCGCTTCAAGCGAATGCAGGGTTACCGAACATTGTGGCTTCCTGGAACTGACCATGCCGCAATCGCAACGCAATCAAAAGTAGAAAAAGAAATTCAAAAGAAAGAAGGAAAGTCTCGCCATGATCTTGGACGCGAAGAATTGTTGAATCGCGTGAATGCTTTTGCTCAGGATAGCCACGATACAATTGTTTCCCAAGTAAAAGTCATGGGTGCATCTTGTGATTGGTCACGAGAAGCCTTTACCCTAGATGCTGCACGTAATCGCGCAGTGAATACCATGTTCAAGAAAATGTACGACGATGGCTTGATTTATCGCGGACACCGTATTGTAAACTGGGACCCAAAAGGCCAGACTACTATTGCTGATGATGAAATCGTGTACGAAGAACGAAAGTCAAAGATGTACACATTCAAGTACTCGAAAGATTTCCCTATCTCAATCTCAACAACTCGACCAGAAACAAAGGTTGGTGACACTGCAGTTGCAGTTCACCCAGAAGACACACGCTACGCTGAATTTATCGGTAAAGAATACGATGCAGTTTTCTGTGGCGTTCCAATTCATATTAAGATCATCGCTGATGAATCTGTAGAAAAAGATTTCGGAACCGGCGCTCTCGGTGTTACTCCTGCTCACAGTATGACAGACTGGGAAATAGCTGAACGCCACAACCTGCCAAAGATTCCTGTCATCAACGAATATGCAAAGATGTCCATTGGCGGAGAAAATATCAAAGGCAAGAAAACCACTGAAGCTCGTGAAATCATCGTGCAGTGGCTTCGGGATGAAGGATTGCTTGAAAAAGAAGAGGATGTAAACCAGAACATTGGAACCGCTGAACGAACCGGCGGCATCATTGAACCATTACCAAAATTGCAGTGGTTTGTGAATGTAAACAAAGAATTCGAACTTCCCCATTCAAACCTCACTGGTATTCCAAGTGGTTCAAAAACAACATTCAAAGAAATCATGCGCAAGACTGTCGAAAGCGGACAGATCAAAATCTTGCCTGAATATTTCGACAAAACATATTTCCACTGGATCGACAATTTGCGCGACTGGTGTATCTCACGACAGATCTGGTACGGACATCGTGTTCCAGTTTGGTATAAAGACGAAGAAATCTTCACTGGACTAGAAGCTCCAGCTGGAGAAGGATGGAAGCAAGACGAAGACACGCTCGACACTTGGTTCTCATCTTCTCTTTGGACTTTCTCAACATTGGGATGGCCTGATAAAACTGAAGACCTTCGCATCTATCACCCAACAGATGTTCTTGAAACTGGTTACGAAATTCTTTTCTTCTGGGTTGCACGCATGATTCTCATGACTGGTTACGCACTCGGTGATATTCCATTCCATACAGTCTACCTACACGGTACTGTTCGAGACGGCCAGGGACGAAAAATGTCTAAGTCACTCGGAAACGGAATTGACCCACTTGATATCGCCGCAAAATACGGCGCTGACGCAGGACGTATGGCGCTCATCGTTGGAACTTCAGCAGGAACTGATTCAAAAATTTCTGAAGATAAAATCAAAGGATACAAAAACTTCTGCAACAAACTTTGGAACATCACCCGTTTCATTCTTTCGAATACTGAAAACATAACACTCGACGAAAACTTTTCAGCATGGACGGAACAAGATTCAAAATTGATTGCGGAATTCAATACGATTAAATCCGAAGTTACGAAAGAATATTCTGAATACAAGTTTCATATTGTTTCTGAAAAATTGTATCACTACGCATGGCATTCACTTGCAGATGTGATACTTGAAGATAGTAAGAAAATATTTACTGAAGGTACGGATGCGGAGAAAGCTTCACGCGCGCAGTTTTTGCTCGCGACGCTGTATGATCTCTTGAAGCTTCTCCATCCCCTCATGCCGTTTGTTACCGAAGAAATTTGGAGTTTGCTTCCTACACAGGGTCGACTCTTGATGGTAACAAAGTGGCCGCAGAATGAATCCTAACTTTTCACAAGATCCAATGACCTTCGTTATCGCCCTAGTGGGCGGTATGGTTCCTTCAATTATCTGGCTTTGGTATTGGATCAAGGAAGACGACATCAAGAAACCACCACTTGCGCTCGTTGGGCTTACTTTCATCACTGGAATGCTGATGGTGGTGCTTGTTATACCAATACAGAAATTCATGGAGGGCCGTGTTACCGATTACACAACGCTTATTGTAGTATGGGTCATCTGTGAAGAAGTATTGAAACTTGTCGCATTTGGAATTATTGCCTACGCATCTGATTACATTGAAGAGCAGCACTCGGTTTTGCAGCGTTTGAAAACACACTCTATCTTATTCGCCCAATTGGAATGCAGGACACGACAGTTACCTTACTGACAACAAACTTGCGATTCCTCGGATCAACATTACTGCATTCAATTACGACAGGTTTTGTCGGACTGATGCTCGGACTTTCCTTCTTCCAAAACAAAACAGTTCGATTTGGTTCGATGCTCGTCGGTCTCGCGTTGGCAATCGGCTTGCACTCAGTCTTTAACTTTTTTATAATGAAGAACAACGGAGAAAATTTCCTGCAAGTGTTCGCTGTTCTCTGGGTAGTATCTATTATCAGCATTCTAGTATTTGAAAAGGTTCGCCGCATGAGCGAGGCAATGTACGTTACATCCGTATATGCTCAACATCGCAAAGCTTCGGATAATTCTTAAAACCTTATGACAAAAAAACGATCTTTCTTCGAACGTCTGACTGGTAGCGTAAATCTTGAGGACGATGAATTTGAAGAAGAAATTTCAATTGAAGCTCCTGTAGAAAAAAAATTCCCTCCAACCAATAAATCTCATCTTCGCATTGAGGAACAGGAATGGATGGAGCAGGAAGCAGAAGAAGGTCAGCTTACTGTCGACGTATACCAGAACACTGCAGACTTGTATGTTGAAACTATGGTTGCTGGTGTTCGTCCTGAGGATCTCCACATAACTATCACTCGCGATATGATCACTATCCGCGGCAAACGCGAACAAGCTCGAAAGGTAAACGATGATGATTTCTTTACTCGCGAATTGTATTGGGGTTCATTCTCACGAACGATTTCCCTTCCCGCAGAAGTTGAAGCTGAAGAAGCAGAAGCAATCGAAAAGCACGGACTCCTCGTCATCAGACTTCCAAAAATCAACAAAGATAAACAAACAAACCTCAAAGTTAAATCAGTCTAATACAAAAAAACCACAGCTGAGTGCTGTGGTTTTTTTGTTGTTCAGATCGTTATCGGAGTTGAGTTCTCGGAGAGCGCTGCCGGTGTACTTTTCATCTTGCTCGATTCCTCGCAAGCTGCAAAGTACACCTTCGCGCCCTGAGCAGCTCAATGCCATTAGTGGCAAATGACCTCAAATTCTTTACCGTAAGAATTTTAGATTGAAATACTCTGGGAGATGAGATGCTCATGATGCCGACGTATGCACTTTGGAACGCGAACTGGTGAGCGGACCAAAGTGCATACCGAGGCTTCTCCCAGAACTCTATTCCAGACAACCACTAATATCCCATTGCCTTCTGAATTCGCTCAAGAGCAACGATGAACGCAGCGCGACGAAGGTCGGTTTTGAGATCGGTTGCTTTGGTGTAAATGACATTGGACTGCTCGTCGAGGATTTTTTGGAGTTTTGCGTTTACGTCTGCTTCTGTCCATCTCTCACCTTTAAGATTCTGCTCCCATTCAAATGTTGAAACAGTTACACCACCTGAGTTCGCCAAAATGTCTGGCACCACTGGAATTCCTTTC
>DALYCO010000041.1:0-5114 GCA_031973655.1 Minisyncoccota bacterium
GACAATAATAAGGTAGTCGTACCAATAAAAGTTCCACATCATAATAATAGTTTAAGCGTAAAATAATTTGGTTTAGTTTAGAATTTACAAAGTAACTTTTTCAGAATACGTATGATCTTGGTAGATAATTTCTACTAAGTACTGGCCTGAAGGAAGCTTGTCGCTGATGGGAATAATAATGCGGAAGAACTGGTCTATGCTAATTGTTTTTTCAATTTGGTAGTGACTACCCATTCCAGTAACAACAACGCATACATTTTCTTTCTTTTGCAGAAGCGGTTCACGGGTTCTAAAATCGACTGCTAGTTCAGTTTCACTGAACAAAACTTTTGCTTCGATTTTATAAATGAACTGTTCGGTTTGGGCAAAAAGAAGAAACAAAAGGATAATCAGAGTTTTCATATGGTTTATGGTTTAGATGAACAAAAACAGAACCAGCGATTTTCCACTGCCTCTGTTTTTGCTCATCATTTTTCAATGAGTGTTGCTTATCAATTTACAACTTTTCTGCCTTTTGTCAATCAATACACCTCCCCCATATACGGCAGCGGCAAATTCCAAATATACGCATCTCTGCTCGTCTGCTCATCTCGTTCCACCTTTCTCCATGAGACCGAACCGAGACTTGCCGCAAGATTAATAGCACCTGTTCCAAACCGCGCGCGGATCTGATCAACAGCATGCAAGATTTCATTTTTTTGTAGAACTTTTTCCTGAGAACCGAAGAGATCAAATTGGAGATCTTTGTCTTCCCTAAGTTCCATGACGGTAATTCCTGTTGCGCGGTACACTATTCCCCGTTCGTGCAAACCCGCAATATCTTTTTCCAAATACGCCAACATATCGCTTGGATTATTCGTATGTTTTGGAAATCGCATACTTGAAGAAGTGTAGTCTCGCAGACCATGCTTCCAAAATATTGAAGCAGCTCCGGCATACTGCCCACTTTCCCGCAATCGCATACAAATGATTTCTATGTTACGCGAAAGCTCGGAACGCATGAAAGCAATATCGCTCGTTGCGTGACTGAACGTGCGCACAGCCTGAAACGATTTCTGCATCTCATGTCTTCCTCCAACACGCACCGGCATGACGCTTCGACAATTCAATTCATTCCACATTTCCTGAATCGGCTTGGCATATTTTTTGATATCAAAATCATTCGTTCGGGCAAAATCATACGCATACTGCCAGCCGCGATTTCTAAATTGCTCGCCCAGCCGCCAGCCAATACCCCAAATATTTCCTATTGGAATTCGCTTAAGTGTTTCTGATACTTGCTCATCGAGAAGTACCGTACACCCATCAGGCTTTTCTAATTTTGAAGCCACCTTCGCTAGAACTTTTGTGCTCGCCAATCCGAATGAAAATGTAATTCCAAGATCAAGCTGTACTGCACGCTTGATCGTCTGAAGCATGTTTTCCCATGAACCGTATTTCTCCATATCTTCTTCAGTGAACTCAGCGAAACATTCATCAATGCTGTAATGCTCAACTCTTGAAGTAAATCGCTTCATCACGCTATACAGTTTTTCTGAATACATGTGATACAACTCGAAATGCGCATTCACAATCGTGACCTGCGGAAACTCTCTCTTTATTTTAAAAATCGGCATGGCGCGGTGAATACCCAATGCTTTTGCTTCGTATGTCATAGCGCAGGCAATACCGCGATCGCCTCCGACAACGACTGGCTTTCCTTTTAAATGTGGAAGTCTGGCCACCTCACAGGCGGCAAAGAATCCATCTCCATCAACGTGTAAAATCATAGCTAGTATTTACGGACTACGGCTTTGACCACGGCGGCGATACGCAGGCCTTCCTTGGGGTAAATTGGCTTATAGCGCTTGTTTGCGGGCTCGAGATGAGAAACACCACGTTCGGTGCGGAAATACTTCATAGTCCACATTCCATCCACTTCTGCAATAACGATTTCGCCAGGTTTAGCAGTCTCGGTTCGTTCGACGATTACCAAATCACCTTCCTTGATGCCGGCATCATCCATTGAGTCACCCTTAACCTTCAACATAAAGCTGGCGTCACGATTGTCTATGAGAAAATCATCAAGCGTCAGTGTATCTAACAAATTTTCTTCACCAGGAGTTGGGAAACCTGCCTCAACCAAACCGAGAACTTTAAGTGGGCCTTTTTTGAACATGATTTCATTTGGAATCATTCGACCGCTTTTGTCTTTAGAAAGAATTCCCATTGAACAGAGGTGTGAAATAATGCGATGAGCAGAATCCTTTGAACGAAGTCCGAAGATGCGCGCAGCCTCAGAGTACGACGGCATACGTCGCTGCTTTTTATAAAAGTCGGCCAGTTTTTGGATGTAGGAAGCTTCGTTATGCATCCTTCTATTGTACCGAACGAACGTTCGGCATGCAATATTGTGTCTTTCAATATCGTATTTTCAAATAAAAAAATGCCAGCTTACTTAAAAGCTGGCATCTGTATTTTGTAAACAAATGTCTAGTTATAATTCTTCTTTTTCAATCCTGATGGTCATACTTTTGCCTTTGTTTGTTTGCATATCAAACTGTCTGCCATCTGCGAGGCGAACACTGATACTGCACATGGAAACCTGACCTTCGGAGACTGCCCTGATAATGACAGTTACTCCAGTAGGAACTCTGAATGCTTTCCATTCGCTCAGCTTTAATTTCAGCTCGAACTGAGGAAACATCTTAATTATTTTACCATTACGGTATAACCCCACCATAACAATATCATGGTCGTATGTTTTAACATCACCAATGGAAAACGAAACGGAATCAGAAGCAAAAATAGTAGCGTCAGTTGAAGACTTAACCACCACGCTTTTTTTCTGTTTCGGCACAGGTGCTTTAGCAGTGGTTGTAGGTTTGGTTGCTGCAACTTTTTTTTGCTGCTGTTCAAACGGAATAACAGTGCGTTTTGACACACCAGCACTTGTTCCATATCTTTCTTGACGTAATACTCGCTCTTCCGAAGTAAGCATGCGTTCGGGTTTTATCGCTATTGGATCATAACCTGTAATTGATACCGCATCACCAAACATTGGGTCATCGGTATTTTCATTATAAAAGGTATAGAATGCTGTTGGTAATATACGTTTATCATATAACGGCATTGGTGCTCGAGTATCAAGTATCCAATTTGCCGTTTCCCTCTGATAGAATTTGTTTTTGTCTATCTTCCGATAGTAATCCTCTAATGCTAAGTCTCCAGTAGTTCTTTTACCATGAGCATCAGGATAGGCTACATCACCATTCCTTGAATTAAAGCGTAGCAGAGCTTCATGTAAATCTTCAAATACAGAAGTGTTCGCTATATAGATACCATATGCGGAGGATGCATTTTCACCCGTGTAATTTCTATCTTGGTAGTACTTTAGAACTTTAACTGTATTGTTGTAGAGATCCAGACTATCCTGGCTTGTTGGCCTATCATTAGTTTGGGCATTCGATGAGAAGGCAAACAAAAGAGAAAACAATACTACTACTGTGGCTGATTTCATAATTTATTTTTCGTTTAGAAATTGGTTATAGATTTTTTAAAGATTATCCACACATTACCATATATTTGACATATAGTCAATGTATCGTGGAATAAAAAAATACCAACTTCCTGAGAAGCTGGCATTATGTTTTTACTACTATAACTATTCTTCTTTTTGTACCCAAATTGACATTGTTTCCCCTTTCTTAGACTGCATTGTAAAACTTTTACCGTTGGACAGTTTTACCCCTACCGTACATGGAGGTAACTTACCTTCAGATATAGCACGGATGACAACTGTCGAGCCGGGTTTAATTTTAAATGTTTTCCAATGTATTGTTTGAATCTCAAATGGCTGCGTGTTTTCCGAAATTTTCTTTCCATCATAAATAAGTATGGTGACAGAATCATTATCGTAATTTTGCATATCACCAATTGAAAGTGTTGCGGAATCAGGAACATAAACAAACGCCATAGTCGGTGAGCGGAGGTCTATCCCTTTTTTTGGTCTCAGTATCGGTATTACCGAAACAGTTTCTTTTTTTGCGGACGCTACTTGCTGAACAGGTTGTTCGGCTGGTTTAGTTTTTGCTTCTTGCTTCTTTTCTAAAGCAGAAAACTCAGAAATTCTTTCAAAATCCTCGTTCCCTTTTTGAGCAAAAAGACCGGTATGTCCTTTGTGTCCAGAAAAACCTTCAGCGTCATCATCTGAACTTAAATAATACAGTGGCGCAGAATAATATACTGAATGCTTTAATTTCGTATTGTATCTTTGCATATTTGCATATACAAAAATTCGAAGTTCTTGCTCACCAATATTAGTAGCACGACCTGTGTAAGTATGAAAGTCAACGACACTCATTAAAAGATCTTGTGCCTTATCTATCGCATTCCAAACAGGAACATGATTGTTTTCTTTCTCAGCACTATCCACTGCAGTAGGAACTATTTTAAATGTAATTTCATACACAGTTCCAGTAAAAACATCGGCAATATAGGGAAATTTTCTGTTAGGGGCCGCGTTGTTATACGGCATCATGTAGTTATACAATTTCGATGCCTGTTCGAAGCTTAACTGACGAATGCTTTTTGGAATGAACTTTTTGGGATTCGCATAAACAATTTTCAAAGCCTGTCTTGAATCCAACTCAAGACTGTAAAGGCTTGTAGAGTCATATGCAACTTTTTTCCAAAAATATGTAGCTTCTTCAATCAGTTGTTGTGGTAAATCCTTTGTAACTTTTTTCTGAGCATTTGCCCCAAAAATACAAAGTAGTAGTGAGCAAATAAGTGCAGTTTTTCTCATAATATATTTTCGTTTAGATTAGGTTATAGATTTTTTAAATATTATCCGCACATTACCATATATTTGACATATGGTCAATGGTGTCCTTGAAAAATACCAGCTTGTGGTGTATTCTATGGGAATTCATGGCAAAAATAACTATATTTGGATTGGCAGGTACCGGCAAAAGCTCAACAGCAAAACGACTCGCTGATATTTTAGGGTATGAGTTCAAATCAAGTGGAAACATGTTCCGCGAGATGGCAGCAGAAGCAAACATGACACTCAATGAGTTTGAAAAAGTCTGCCAAGAAGATCCGAACTACGACAAGATGCTTGATGCTCGAGT
>DALYCO010000042.1:0-4992 GCA_031973655.1 Minisyncoccota bacterium
TTTAGAGTATCGATCTGAAGGATACCTACCAGAAGCAATGATAAACTTTTTAGCTTTTTTGGGTTGGAATCCAGGTGATGATAGAGAAATTTTTACTCGTGAAGAATTAATTCAAGCGTTTGATATTACTCGTATCGGCCATTCCGGAGCACAGCTAAACAATGAAAAACTTGATTGGATAAACAAAGAACACATCAAGAAACTTTCCCAAGAAGAACAAACCGCCTGGGTTGCAAAATTCATACCTGAAAAAATAAGTTCTCTTCCAAATTACAGTGAATCATTTATCGCCAAAATTACACCGGTGATCGTAGAACGAATAAACAAGTTTGATGATATTAAAACTATGACCGAAGCAGGTGAATTTGATTATTATTTCAGCGATCCTTCATATGAAGCTGCAAAGCTCGTATGGAAAACTGAAACGAAAGAAAACACTGCTACATACCTCGGTAAAGCAATCGAGCTTATTTCTACTGTTTCAGAAGATTCATGGAATAAAGATTCCGTTAAAGCAGCTGTATGGGAATACGCAGAATCAGTAGGCAGGGGAAACATACTTTGGCCTATGCGCTATGCTCTTTCAGGAAAGGAAAAGAGCCCAGATCCTTTCATGCTCTCAGAAATCCTCGGAAAAACGACAACTATTGAACGTCTCTCAAAAGCGATTGAATTGCTTGGTAAATAACATATTCAGCATGGTACAATAGTTCTGTGCAACACAGAATTCATATTGGAATATTCTTACTTGGAATCCTCATTCTTTCAGGAGTTTTTTTTGCTGTTGCACAAGCACAAACTGCTGACGAACTGCAATCAAAAATAAACAATACTCAGAGCCAAATTGCAGCCCTTGAGCAGGAAATTGCCAACTACCAAAAACAACTAACTGCCGTAGGACAGGAAAAGGATTCACTTTCGAAAGCAGTTGCTGAACTTGATCTTACCGCAAAAAAACTCTCTACTGATATAAAAATTACACAAAAGAAAATCGACGCGGCACTTTTAGAAAAGAAAAAGCTATCAGATTCAATTACGATCACCTCAAAAAGCATCAATGTACAAAAAGAAGCGGTTGCAGATTTGTTACGAAAAACAAATGAATCGGAATCAATAGATTTTATCGGGTATCTCGTCCGCCCAGGAACATCCCTCGGCGAAATGTGGCGGGAAATCGACAACATACAAACACTAAATAAAAATTTTATTGAAGCGGCAGAAAAACTTCACGATGACAAAGTAGTACTAGAAGACAATAAAGTTGCGGTTGAAAAAAATGAAAAAATACTTCGCGAGCTTTCCCTTGGATTAAACAACCAGAAGAAAGTAGTTGACGCTAACGCACGGGAAAAGGCGGCACTCTTAAAAGAAACCAAGAACAAAGAGGCAAACTATGCTGCAATTGTAAAAGACCGTCAAGCTAAAAAATTAGCCTTTGAAGCGGAAGTCCGAAACTATGAATCACAGCTTAAATTCGTCCTCGATCCAAGTTCGATTCCAAAGGCCAGAGCGTCTGTATTCGGCTGGCCAGTGAAGTCTGTGCGCATCACACAACTCTTCGGAAAAACAAGCGCCTCGGGCCGTTTATACGCTTCAGGAACCCATAATGGAATCGACTTTGGCATGCCAGTAGGTACGCCAGTATATCCGGTTATTGGCGGTACTGTTCTTGGAAGCGGCAACACTGATTTAACATGCCCCGGTGCCTCATACGGTAATTGGGTCCTAGTAAAACATGATAATGGATTGACTACTGTATATGGACATTTATCTCTTGTTACAGCCCAAACCGGAGCTCGTGTTACTACTGACACTGTCATTGCATACAGCGGTTCAACAGGATACGCAACGGGACCACATCTCCATGTTTCGGCCTTTGTTTCAAGCGGTGTACAGATTACAACACTTAAAAGCCAGGCATGTGCCGGCAAGACATACACTATGCCAATCGCAGCTACTAATGCATACCTTGACCCTATGCTCTACTTTCCTGCGGCAACAAAAGCTATGTTACAATATGCATCATGAGACAAACACATAACAAAGGCTTGATTGGGATCCTCGTTATCATTGTTCTTGCTATTATCACGCTCAGTTACTTTAATGTAGACCTCCAAAAAGTCGCCAATGAACCGAGCGCCGAAAAAAATATCGAATACGTGACAGAGCAGACAACAACATTCTGGAAAGCAAATCTCGAAAAACCTTTCAATGAATTTTGGAAAACTGTTGTCATTGGAGAACTCTGGAATACGTTCAAGAAGAGCATCGAAGAAACAAGCAAGCAACCAGCTCCAGAAGTCCAACAACAGCCAATAGAAGAAATTCGCTAGTTTATCTTTTCTTTATACTTTCTTCATCTGACTGTCATACAATTATTAGGTTACTCATCATCAATAAACCTTATGCCAACTCAAACAAAAGTACGATCACCATACATGATTAAGGATACTGCCAGCCTAATGAGCCATGATGGTTCATTCTCTCAGTCATTTTCGACTGAGATTAAAAAATATGTCCTCAAGATCCGCGACTTGCCGGAAATGGACAAACCGAGAGAAAAACTAGTGAACCAGGGACCGACTGCGCTTTCAACAGCTGAATTACTTGCGGTCATATTGAACAGCGGAACAAAGAAGGAAGGAGTGCTATCAATGTCTGAACGAATTATCAAGGAATACGGTGAACGCGCCTTAGTAAATCACCGTGATGCAAAAACTATCGCAAAGGACCTTGATATTCCACTCGTCCGTGCTGCACAGATTGTCGCTATTGGTGAACTTGGTCGCAGGTTCTACCAAAAGAAAGGAAGCAATGCCATGGTCCGTACCGCAAAGGATGCATTCGAATATCTCTCTGATATGCAAAATCTCGACAAAGAACATTTGCGTGGTTTGTATTTAAACAATCACTACCGAGTGATTCATGATGAGGTTATTTCTATCGGAACCGTTGATTCAAATTTAATTCATCCTCGAGAAGTATTCAAACCAGCACTTGAGTACGGAGCAGTTGCTGTCATTCTTGCCCATAACCATCCTTCAGGAATCACTAAAGCATCAGAAGCAGACAAAGAAGTGACTAGGCAAATTATCGCAGCTGGTAAGATTATGGGTATTACCGTCCTTGATCACGTCATTATCGGAAAAGGGAAGTTCGCAAGCATTGAATTACCTTACGATTACTAAGACCTAATAGAGTCATATAATTATGGAAAAAAATAAACCATACGTATTATCCCCATACGCTCTTTTGTTGCGGGATAAACCAAACCTTTTTGCCACTCGCATTCGGGGAAACACAGATGAAGAAGCGATCAAACTCGAGCATTATGTGAATGATCTCTATCATCACTTTCTGTATAAACTGACATCTGATATGCAATCAGCTGAGGTACCAAATGAAACTAAACTACGTGCACTATTTGATGAACTACTTAAAAGCAAGAAGCTTCTTGAGGAGAGAAATTAAGCACATTATATTTTGTTGAGTTATCCACAACTTTCTTGTCCTTTTTTCTTGCATGTGAACGACCGTTCACATATACTAATTACAGGTCAAAACAATAACAAGTATTCAACAAAACATATGTCACACGAACAATACATAAAAATACTTCGTCAGGAACTCCAAAAGGTCAACGAAGAAATCGATATCAAAATCATCAAAGGTGAAATGTACTCAAGCCAAGCCCACAAGCACCGCATGCTCCTAAATCGAATGAGAAAACATGCAAAGAAAACATTAGCTGATCGATTCTTTGGATCAATAACATCTATGTTCAGCCATGCTTAATGATTACAAAAGCAAACTTATAGCATTCTATCGGGCAGAAAAGCGCATGCCCACATATACTGAGATGATGAAACTGTTCGGTTTCAAATCCAAGAATGCCGTCTATCAAGTAGTAAACAAGTTTATTGAAGCAGGCCTGGTTGCCAAGGATCACTTGGGCAGGCTTGTTCCTGAATCTGCTTTAAACGATACTCCCATGCTCGGACTTGTTAAAGCAGGATTTCCTTCACCAACTGAAGACATTTTAGAAACACGTATCAATATCGACGACTTTTTAATACAAAAAAAAGAATCTACATACATCCTTGAAGTCGATGGAGACTCGATGATCGATGCGCATATTGCCGATGGCGATATGGTTATTGCTGAACGAACCAAGACAGCAAAAGATGGCCAAATTGTCATTGCTCAAGTGGACGGTGAATTCACCATGAAATATTTCAGACAGAAAGGGGATAAAGTGTGGCTTGAACCAGCAAACAAAAACTTTAAGCCCATCTACCCGACTTCGGGTCTTGAAATCGAAGCTGTTGTTAAAGGCGTGATTCGCAAATACTAGAAATTCTGTATAATTGCGACGTGGCTTTACCTTCATATACTCTAATACGCTCCAAACGACGGACACTTTCATTGTCCGTTTCTTCTGATGCAATGCTTGTTGTGCGTGCGCCAATGCGTGCACCTGTTCCTCTGATTGAAAAATTTATATACGAAAAGCAGGATTGGATCACTCGAATACAAGCCAAAGTTACAGCTCGACCAAAAGCAAAGAAAAAAGAATTTATGTCTGGGGAAACATTTTTATATTTGGGGAAAATGTACCCACTGACCATATCTCCTAACGCGAAGAATACGCTGGTTTTCCAAAATGATTCTTTTATTCTTCAGCAATCAAAACAGACAAAAGGAAGAGAAATATTCACAAAATTCTATAGGGAAGCAGCTCGTACATATATCGAGAAAAGAACTTCGGAAATTGCCACCGCACGTGGTTTTGTATTTAAATCTATCAAGATTTCAAGCGCAGTAAAGCGCTGGGGTTCTTGCAGTGCGAAAGGAAATGTAAACTTCACCTGGAGGCTTATATTGGCTCCAGAGGCAATTGTAGACTATGTTATATGCCACGAATTAGCACATTTAAAACACCACAATCATTCACTGCGTTTCTGGAGTGAAGTTGCGTCCATGTATCCAAAT
>DALYCO010000043.1:0-4981 GCA_031973655.1 Minisyncoccota bacterium
TGTTAGCTAATTGATTTTTCAAAAACTCAGCAAGGGTGGTCTTGCCCGCCCCTGAAGTACCTACTATAACAACCATAAACATCTTGTCTCTTCTATACATAGCGAAAGTATACTCGATGAGAAATGGAAATACCATCGATTCAAAAATATAGGACACTCCTGTGTTTTTGTTTTTTTAAAATAACCACGTCACCACACCAAGTGGTATACTATAAATATGAACCAATCTTCAACTTATCGAAATCCTATAACCCACAAAGAGTTTCATGACCCCAAAAGCAACGAAAAGCTCAACTGGCTTCGCGCATCAGTGCTTGGAGCAAATGACGGAATAGTCTCTGTTTCCGCAGTCATTGTCGGAGTTGCGGGTACAACAGACACACTTCGAGTTATTTTAGTAGCAGGAGTTGCAGCCACAGTCGCAGGAGCACTTTCAATGGCTGTAGGCGAATATGTTTCCGTGAGTACTCAGCGTGATACAGAAAAAGCTCTTTTAGAAAAAGAAAAGTGGGAGCTTGAAAACGTGCCTGAGCAAGAACTTGCAGAACTTGTCTCTCTCTATGAAAAGAAAGGTTTATCCAATCCTACTGCGGTGCTCGTCGCTGAAGAATTAACGAAGCATGATGCATTTGCAGCACACGTTGACGCAGAACTGGGCATCGACCCCAATAATCTCACAAATCCATGGCATGCTGCTTACGCATCTGCATTAGCATTTTTGTGTGGAGCGATCATCCCAATCATTGCAATATGGCTTATGCCAAGCGGGTTTCGCGTTATTGGTAGTTTCATTGCAGTCCTTTTTGCGCTCGTGATTACCGGCACAGTAAGCGCATACGCCGGAGGAGCAAGCAAGCTCAAAGCCACCGTACGCGTAGTGCTGGGTGGAATGCTTGCGATGCTTATCACCTTCGCAATCGGAAAACTATTTGGAGTATCGGGAATATAAAAATTAAATATCTGTATTCAGTTCAGATAAGGTTTACACTTATTTTGGTAAGATTAGAGGACTAGAATCCGCCCCAATATCGGGGCGGATTTCTTTTTTAGTAGTACAATGAATATATGAACGAACTAACCTCTGAAGAAAAACGAGTCATTATTGATAAAGGGACCGAGGCTCCGTTTATTGGAGAATACACAAACAACAAAGAAACTGGTGTTTATGTCTGCAAGCAGTGCAACACTCCCCTCTACAATTCAAAAGACAAATTCGAATCAACCTGCGGTTGGCCAAGCTTTGACGCCGAGATCCCTGGTGCAGTCAAACAAACAACTGACGCAGACGGTATGCGAACTGAGATCACCTGCGCGCATTGCGGCGGACATTTAGGACATGTGTTTACCGGCGAAGGTTTTACTGACAAGGACATTCGACATTGCGTGAACTCGATCTCAATGAAATTTATTCCTGGCAAATAAGAGTTATTGTATGAGCAAAAAAATAGTATTGGCTGGAGGATGTTTTTGGGGACTTGAAGAGCTGCTTAGAAAACAGCCTGGCGTGATCACCACAACCGTCGGATACACTGGCGGTCCGGTTCAAAATCCAACATATGAAAACCACAACGGCCATGCCGAAGCGGTAGAAATTGAATACGATCCCGAAAAGACGACCTACAAAAGCCTGTTGGACTTTTTCTTTCAGATACACAATCCAACAACCATAAACCAGCAAGGCAACGATCGCGGCACATCATACCGATCAGCGATTTTCTATGGAAACGAAGAAGAAAAGAATGAGGCTGAAAACTTCATTGCTATCGTAAACGATTCAAAACGATGGAAAGACCCTGTCGTCACAACACTTGAACCACTCACCACCTTTTGGCCAGCAGAAGAATACCATCAGGACTATCTTCAGAAAGATCCTGGCGGCTATACGTGTCATGCGATTTATTTTGATAGCTATTTAAAATAAGTCGTCTTAAAAACTTTTTTAGCATCAGCGGGAATTGGCTGTTTTGATTGTGGTCGAAGAATTTCCATATTAGAGACTCTCTGTATATTTTTTGAAGTTATCCAAAATCGCCTGCCATCCTGCTTGTTGCATTTCGGCTGGATTCTCATTTTCTGGATCAAAGACTTCGACGATCTTCGTCGCTTCCCCATTTTTTTCAAATGAGATTGCGACTTTGCGACCGTCTGACATTACATATTGGATTTTTTTCAGATCCTCGATGCTCGTATACACTCCGGCAAAATCAAAGCTCATTGATCCGTCTTTTGCTGCCATTCGAGTTACGAATTTTCCTCCAACCTGCAAGTCATTTTCCGCATGTGGGGTGTGCCAGTCGTCGGAAGCATGTGCCCAGTTCACAATGTGCACCGGCTCATTCCATGTTTTCCAAACTGATTCGATTGGGGCATTAACTGTCGTCTCTACTTGTATTGGTGTTTTTTCCATATATGTTATTCATTAAATGCTTCTTGTAATTTCTCTATATCAATCTTCTGTAGCCGCACTATTCTGCAACATTAAATGATGGTATTTATATGTTAGTTGTACTACTATTCAGTATACCAACTGAGTATGAAAATATTAAATCCAAAAGAAGTAACAAAGTTTGAACAAATTCCTAATGTCGGCCCACGGATCGCCCGTGATTTTCGAACACTGGGAATCAAATCCCCTGCTGGTCTTGCAAAACAAGACGCGATGAAGATGTATGTAAAACTTCAAAAACTTACAAATTCAAAACAAGACCCGTGCGTACTCGATACGTTTATGGCTGTCGTAGATTTTATGAAGGGCGCAGAAGCGAAACCATGGTGGCGGTATACTCCCGAAAGAAAAAGACTACTTTCCCCAAAAATTAATCTGAAATTTAAATAAAAAACATCCGCCGCAGTAAAACTGCGGCGGATGTTTTTATCTTAGCTTACTACTGCATCGGCTTAACTGAAGTAATTCCCTGTTCGGTAAGTTCAGTATTCCACGTATCCTTGAACGTCTGTAAATACTTTCCACGGGCTGCATTTGCTTGAAGATTGAACACTTCTATTTTAGGAGCAAGTTCTTGCTGGAGAGGAACGAGCGTACCGCTGAAATCGCTTTCGACAAGCCATATTGTTTCTTGTTTTTTCGCAGCAAATCGTGCTTTGATATCGGTAATTTTACTACCCAAGCGCTTCTCAGCTTCAGTTTTGATAGCATTCAATTTTTTGAAAGCAGCCATCACCTCAGGATCCTTTTCAAACGCCGCGAGTTCATTTTCTGAAGCAGTATCACTAATACCATCGTAATCACGGAACACTTCATTCACTAAATAGTAATCTTTCAAGTATTCCCAGACGTCACCTGAAAAACCTTCAATTTCATTTTGGGTTTGAATTCCCCGTTCCTTGGCATCAGCATTCAACACATTTTGAATTTCCTGTGCTTCTTGATCAGTAACTTTTTGAACTTCCGCGCTCTTTTTCGCATTCATCTCGTTTACGATTGCCTGAATCTTAACCTCTAATCCAGAAATCTCTTTTGCCAACGGGCTATTCAATGTTTCTGCAAGTTCAGACATCGGACCAGACATGAGGCTGTCTATATGTTTCGTGAATTGAAGATATTCCGAATTAAGCGTGTCCTGCTTTACCTCTGGGGTTTGCTGGCCATCTTGTTTCTGAATCGCCTCGCGTTGCGCTTCCTCGAAAGATACCGTTTTCCCTCCATCGGCATCCTTGTATGCTTTTTCTAGCCGAGCGAGTAAAGCTTCTTTTTTTGCCTTAAGCTCTTCCTGCTCCTTTTTAAAAGCGTCCTTTTCATCATCAATCGGCTTCTCAATATTTGCAGGATAGAAAGCAAGACTATAGTACTCACTTGCCATACCATTTTCCTTTTTCCAATATTCGAGAACCAAGTTTTTCAGAAGTTCCGGATTTTCTGACTGTAGCGAATCGAGATAGTTTACTATGTTGTTACGAGCGCTGTCTTCCAATACAGCCTGCTGTTCTCGGAATGAGCTATCAACTTTACCAGTAAGATGCTGATGCGCATCAAAAAGATAAAAATTCCTGTTTAAACTTTGATAAATCGTGTCTGCCTGCTGCTCGATTTCAGCGAGGCTCATCGGCAATTTTTGTGCCTCCCATGCATGCTCAGCATCCTCATCTTCCTGAAAACTTTTTTCTGCCTCGTAATAACTAATACCAGCACCTACCGCCAAAGTAGTCAGTGTTGCAATAATTCCTCCGTATACTCTACGCATATGGCGGCGATCGCCCCATAATTTTTCAGGATAATAATACGGCTCCATTGTCTTTTGATAATCTGGAGTGCGTGTCCATTCAGGACTATCGTTATCAGGATCTTCTGTTTTTAAGAAAAACAGTCCCGATTCAATATCTTTTTTAAATTGCTTGTCTCCTTTCCAGAGCTTCAGTGAGTCTGCAAGATCGGGGTGAGTTTTTTTAAGTTCTCGAAGTTTGTTGATGTATTCTGGCCCTGGAAGTTCGGCAAGAGTAGCAAATTCAGCTTCCAGATTTTGGTCAAGCTTGGGAGCTTTTTCATCTTTTGATCCCTCGCCTTTAAACCAATTAGTTATTTTATCCATAGCTAAACAGTACCAATTTTGCAGGTGCATGTCTATGGCAATCACATTATTACAAAAGTAAATCAGAGAAAAAATGATCTTACGTTAGGTTTAAGTAATTAGGGAATTATTAAAATGCGTGCTAAGGTCAGTGGTATTACCCACTAACTCGAGAAATACTATGGACCCAGTTACAACAACAGAAGGAACAGAGGAAACAATGATCCCTACTCCTGTAGAAGAAACAACAGAAGCTCAGCCAGAAGCTGAAAGCACAGAAGCTGCTGCGTAAGTACTTCAAAAAAGCTCCCCTGCTTGGGGAGCTTTTTGTTTATATATAACAGACTCTTTTCATTTTTTTTGCTATCATTGCCACATGGACAAAATCGATAAGGAAAATGAGCAACAAGAGACAACTTGGCTAACGTGCGCCGGTATCATTCTTTTATATATGA
>DALYCO010000044.1:0-4892 GCA_031973655.1 Minisyncoccota bacterium
ATCCGGAACCCACTTAGCATAAATGCTAAGGTGATATCTGCCAGATAGTCCTAAAAAGAAACTCTCTTCATAACTGAAGAGAGTTTTTTCTATATTTACACTTGGTTTTGCTCTCTGATGCTGTATACTTATCAGTAATGACAGACACAAACACAACGCATCCATTCAAAATTACTTTTTGCTCTGGTGCGGGCACGGTAACAGGAGCGAATTTCCTCATTGAAGCTGACGGCAAGAAGCTTCTTGTTGATTGTGGCATGATCCAAGGCGAAAGCATTGCTGATAAACAAAACTGGGACCCATTTCCATATAATGCAGCAGAAATCGATGCACTTTTTATTACGCACTGCCATATCGACCACATCGGCCGCATTCCAAAACTCATAGACGAAGGCTTTAAAGGCGTTATTTACTCAACTCCACCAACAAAAGAGCTTACCTACCCAATGCTCGAAGACACTGCAGCAATTGTAGGTAAAGATAAGGACCACGGCCTAGACAAGATTTACACCGAAGAGAACATCAAGCATGCGATGAGCCTTTGGGATGATCGAAAATACCATGAAGTAGTGAAGATCTCTCCGGATTTCACATTTCGATTGCTCGACGCAGGCCATGTGCTCGGTTCATCAATGATTGAATTCATGTTTCATGGAAAGAAAATTGTTTTCACTGGTGACTTGGGAAATTCACCATCGCCGATTCTTCGTGACACAGAAAAACTTGAAGATGTTGATTACCTCGTCATGGAAAGCGTATACGGCGACCGCAAACACGAAGACCGTGAAATCCGAAAGGAGCGATTGCAGGAAGTTATCCAGGACAATTACAAACGGAAGGGTGTGTTGATCATGCCTACATTCTCACTTGAAAGAAGTCAGGAACTTTTGTATGAAATGAACAATTTGGTTGAGAATGAGCGCATTCCAAAGATGCCCGTCTATTTCGATTCACCGCTCGGTATCAAACTTACAACTATTTTTAAAAAATACCACGAATATTTCAATCCAATGGTGCAGGAAGATATTAAGAAAGATAGCGATATCTTTTCATTCCCTGGACTTCGTATTACTGAAGACACGAAAGATTCAAAGGAAATATTGCACATCCCAAGCCCAAAAATTGTTATTGCTGGATCTGGAATGTCCAATGGGGGACGCATTATCCATCATGAATTGAATTATCTTCCAGACCCAAACAATACTATTCTTTTAATTGGCTACCAGTCGCAGGGAACCTTGGGACGAAAGATTGAAGAAGGTGCTTCATCGGTCATGATTATGCATGAAAACGTTCCAGTACATGCGCGAATCGAGAAAATCAGCGGATACTCAGGACACAAAGATACCGATGCGCTTACTGATTTCGTTGGCGACACAGCGGATAGCCTTAAAAAAGTGTTTGTAGTCATGGGCGAACCTAAAGCGGCACTCTTTTTAGTACAGAAACTTCGTGATTTCCTCGGCGTCAGTGCTGTTGCTCCAGATGCAGGAACAAGCGTAACATTAGATTGTTAATTATATGCAGGCAGGTAAACACAACTATTTAAAACTTAAAATTGGCGTCGCAGGCGCAACCGAAACAGGTGCATGTGGTATTGATGCACTCGATCAGGCAAAAGAACTTGGCCGTGAAATTGCTCGCCAAGGTGCAATGTTGCTGACTGGGGCATCATCTGGATTTCCAATGTGGGCAGCAATGGGTGCAAAGGAAGAAAAAGGATTCGTGATTGGCCTTTCTCCTGCAAGCACTGAGAAAGAACATACGGAAGTATATCGAATGCCATTATTGTATACCGACGCAGTAATCTATACAGGATTTGGGGAACCAGGACGTGATCTGCTTTTTTCTCGCAGCGCTGATGCAATCATAGTCGGCTGTGGACGAGTAGGAACCGTAAACGAATTTACTGTTGCCTTCCAGGAAGGAAAGCCAGTGGGTGTCCTCGAAGGAGAGGGAAGCATCGCACCGCTCGTCAAAGAAATTGTTTCTCGCGGAGAATATCCAACCCAGAAAATAATTTTCCATGAAGATCCAAAAGTACTGCTTCAGAAATTGCTTGAGATAATTGAAACTGAAAAAAATATCAAAGTTCCTCGGCCATAAAACAAAAAGCACCCAGTGGGTGCTTTTTGTTATTTTACCTGAGCGATCAATCGTTCGAATGTTTCTGGATTCTTTTCCGCAAGTGTTGCGAGAATCTTTCGGTCGAGGATGATGCCTTTCTTCTTGAGGCCTCCCATCAACTTTGAGTATGAGAGTGAGAAGGTAATTGCGCTTGCTGAAATCTTTGTATTCCAGAGAGCACGCTTATCTGCTTTCTTGTCTCGTCGGTGTGCAAATGCGTGTGCACCTGCGTGACGGATGGCGTCTCGTGCCATTGCTTCCTTCGTGCTTCGTCCAAATCGGTAGCCTTTTACTTGGGCGAGGGTATTACGGCGTCGCTTAGCTTTGATGACACCTCGTTTTACTCGTGACATATAATATTACTTAGTTAAATGGTAAGACGTAGCTGCGAGTCTTTGGGCTGATTACAAGCACCTTTGATTTTCGTCCCGCGAGCTGTTTTGTTCGACTCTGTTTTGCGTTGAAGTGGTTGAAACCTGGCTTGCGTGCCAAGAGCTTTCCGCTCTTTGTGATTTTCACACGCTTTGACAACGCCTTCTTTGTTTTCATTCCTTTTGCCATATATGTGCGTTTCTAATTAATAATGGTAATTACAGTGGTTTTTTTGCAAGGTCTCGTTCAATGGTGAGCATAAGTCCTTTCGGGCTTCGTTTTGCTGGGTCAGAGATCTTGTAGTTCTCGGTAATGAGCTTTAATACTCGGTCCAAGCGTTCCTTCAAGAATTTCTCGTCCATGAACTTGGTTCGTCCTGCGAGATAGAGTTCAACTTTAATACGGTGCCCTTCTCCAAGCCATTTTGATGCTGTCTTCGCTTTGAGTTCGAGGTCGTGGTCACCCGTACCGACTTTGATCTGGATGGACTTTGTCTCGCTCGTCTTGGCGTTTGCCTTCATTTTCTTGGCCTTCTTGCTCTCGACGTACTGGTATTTGCCGAAATCCATGATTTTGGCAACAGGTGGCACAGCATTCGGGGAGATCTCAATGAGATCCAATCCGAGTTCCTGGGCCTTTTCCAATGCTTCTTTGAAGGGGAGAACACCGAGGTTTTCTCCTTCTTCAACGAGAACGCGAAGTTCTTTGGCGCGTATTTGGTTGTTGATTCTTTCTTTCAATTTAAATAAAGATAAGCACCTCCCTCTACAGAGCTTAATACTCAATATTTTGAGGACATATCGTAGACGTATACTAGCTTAAAACACCATATTTGTAAAGGGGGAGCCTCCAAGCCCCGCCCCGCTTTTCTTTCCTGCGGAACCGCCCGCTCTTAGCAGCCTAAAAGAGGGCTACTGGTCCTCGAAAAGAAAAGCGGGGCGGGGCTTTCCGGCTTCCGTATCTAGATTATGGTGGTATAGTTAACCGATATGAACGATCGGCTGAATATCTACAAAAAGCTCGGGGAAACGCCTTTGGAGGCTCTAGAACGTACTCGAACAGAGCATTCGATTGCTGCTGATGTGCCGATGACTTATGCTGGGCGATTAGATCCGCTTGTTGAGGGTCAGATGATTATATTGATTGGCGAGGAATGTAAAAATAAGGATGCGTATACGAAACTTGGTAAAACATATGAGTTTGAAATTCTTTCGGGGGTTTCTACCGATACTTACGATCTCTTAGGTTTGGTAACGGATTCTGATTTTTCTAAAATGCTCGACGTTGAAGAAGTTTCTGAATATTTGAGTGAGAATACGAAAACTATCACGCAGAACTATCCGCCGTATTCTTCGAAGACATTCGAAGGCAAGCAGCTTCACCAGCATGCGAGAGAGGGGAATACACCTGAAGTTCTTCACGAAGTGTCACTCAATGGTTTTGAATTTATCAGTGAGCGAACGATGAGCGATATTGAATTACTCACAATAATTCTTCATAGAATTGATTTGGTTACTGGTGATTTTCGACAGGAAGAGATCAAGGCAAAGTGGAAAGAGATTTTAAAAGACAAAGACAGTCAGGAATTTCAGATCACGAAATGGAAAGTGGATGTTTCGGCCGGTTTTTATATTCGTCAGTTGGTGAGCGATATTGGAAAGCATTTCGGAATGCCGACGGTGACGTTTCATATCAAACGCACAAAGATTGGATAATAAAAAACTCCCATGAAGGGAGTTTTTTATTTAGCCGATAAGTATTTTACTTCGTTCGATGAGGTTCTCAATTCGCTCGCTTGTTTTTGCTTCTCCAATGAGTCGCACAATTGGTTCAGTATTTGAAGCACGAAGGTGTAGCCATGCTCCATCCATAAAGTCCAAGCGAAGTCCATCGAGAAAGTTCGGCAATGCGTCCGGGAATTCCGCTTCCATTTTTTCAAAGAGGTCGCTGATCTCGCCGTCGAATTTGAATTTGTTCTTGCGCATTTCGAAATGGGGAAGGGAATCAATTATTTCTGAAAGCGGTTTTTCTTCTCGAGCCAGGAGTTCGAGAATGAGCGCCATGCCAGTAAGGGAATCTCGGCACGTATTGATAGCAGGGTAGATGACCCCGCCGCCGCCTTCTCCACCGATGACCGCATTATTCTTGATGATTCCTCCGACGACATTCGCTTCTCCGACTTTTGTTCTGAATGTTTCGCCTCCGTATTCTTTTGCCAAAGCTTCGTTGGTGCTTGAAGTCGACATATTGATAACGATGTCGCCAGGAGTCTTTGAAAGGACTGCTTTGATCGCAAGCGAAAGAGTGTATTCTTCAAACACCACTTCGCCCTTTTCATTACAAACAACCAATCGATCTGCATCTGGGTCTTGAGCGAATCCGATGTGTGCGTG
>DALYCO010000045.1:0-4440 GCA_031973655.1 Minisyncoccota bacterium
AAAAGTGTCGCATTTGTCGCGCTTGATTCATCTGTAGTAACCAAAGACGCTGAAGGAACCACTGCGTGTCCGCGCTTTTGGAAAAAGGCTAAAAATCGGCTGCGAATTTCATGTGATTGCATAATTGTGAGTATAGCAAAAAACTATTTTTTTGCATCTTCAGCGTTTTCAGTGGTTTCAGCGTATGCTTCACCCCACATGATTGGCATTCGCTTGATTCGCTGTTCAACAAACCAAAGAACGATGAACACAAACAAGGTCATGATTGTTGCGAGTAACGCAAGATCGTACGCCCCGTAGCCAACAGCCATACCGATACCAGCAGAAACCCAGAGACTTGTTGCTGATGTAAGTCCAGAGAGATGGTCTTTATCACGCCAGATCATGAGACCAGTACCGAGAAATCCAATACCAGAGACAACGGCTGCAGTGATCGCACTTGGGTTATATCCAGGGATACCTATATACAAATTAACAGTGATATCAGCAATGATAACAAAAAGTGCAGCACCCATCGAAACAAGCGCGTACGTACGCATACCAGCTGTCTTATGGGCAATGATGCGTTCAATACCGAGAATGAGACCAAACGACATCGCGAGAAAGAGTTTAATAAAATAGTCGTTGAAAAACGGACTGAGTGTAAAAATGTGTTCCATATACGTTTATTCTATCACGCAATAATTCCACCTCCAAGACAAACGTCATTTTTATAGAAGACAAGTGACTGGCCTGGTGATGCAGTAATCTCCGGCTGTGCAAACCGAATTTCAGCAGTACCATTTTTTATTGAAACAATCTCGCAATCAACCAATGTAGCGCGGTAACGAGATCGAGCTTTCACTTTATCGCCAACTTGCATCGATTGGATAAAGTTAGTGTTCTCAATAGTAATTTCTTTCTTATTTTCTGCAGCGGAGGACTTGGATGGATTATCCGAGACGGTAATTGTATTTTGCTTGAAATCTTTCGCAATAATGTAAAAAACTTTTCCAATTTCATTTTTGTCTGTGATAGTAAATCCATGTCGTTCTCCAAGCGTAAAAAACACCGAACCGGGATGATTACCTATAGCAATTCCCTGTTCATTTAATACTTTGCCTTCTACCGGCTTGATATATTCCTTGAGAAAATCCTTCATATCTACTGCGCCGAGCATGCAAATACCCTGGCTGTCTTTTTTTACAGCAGTAGAAAGATTGTATTTTTCAGCTAGTTTACGAACCTGTTTCTTTTCCAAATGCCCCACTGGAAACATAATATGCTCCAAATCTTCCTGCGTAAGTTTCCATAAGAAATACGTCTGATCTTTTTCTGAATCTTTAGAAACTACTAATTCAAATTCTTTATTTTTATTCTGCTTTACTTGCGCGTAGTGGCCAGTGGCAACGAAATCTACTCCTTGTTCCAGCGCCCATTTCTTGAATCCTCCGAACTTAATCTCACGATTACACATGACGTCAGGATTTGGGGTGCGGCCTTTGCGATACTCTTCAATCATGTAATCTGCCACGTATGTCTTGAATTCCTGCTCAAGGTCGAGTTCCCGGAATGGGATATCAAGCTGCGCCGCGACGCGCATCGCGTCGCGGCGCTCATCACGCCAGGTGCATTCGATAAAATCAGGCTGCCAGGTACGGATAAAAACCCCGACGACGTTGTAGCCTTGGTCTTTGAGAAGCGCCGCTGAAACGGACGAGTCTACGCCACCCGAAAGGCCAACGTAAACTATTTTCTTGTTTAATTGTTTCCTTGCTGACATGTAAGACTCTGAGATTACAATGACATGAGCTTTTTGTACAGTTCAAGAGTAGATCGCACATCGGCCATTGCTTCATGTTGCACATCCTGAACGATTCCAAAATGATTACAGAGGGCTCGTAGTGAAAGATGATCAACGTCTTCATTTCCATGCAAAACAGCATACGCCATTGAAATAGTATCGAGACGATGATAGTGCATTTTATTTACGACACCAGTCGCCTTGAATGCACGTTCCAGAAACATTGAATCAAAAGCAACGTTATGAGCAACTAAAACTGCTCCTTCGGTTTTAGTACTTACTCCCGTCATTGCCTCTTTTAATGAAACTGCACTTCCCCAATTACTTGGATCATAATGATTAACCTTAAGCGCAACAGGATCGGCATCTCCAATTCGTTCGGGCTTGATCTTGTATTCAAATTCTTCAACCACTTCGTAGGCATCTAGATTCTTTGGATCAGTAATACGAACAACCACCCCAGCAACTTCGATAAGTTCATGTCGTTCTGCGTCTAATCCAGTTGTTTCTGTATCAATAAAAGCAAAAAGCTGTGGTTTCATACGCACTAGTTTATCAGATAACGCCGAATATTGCTCTTATGCTGCGCAAAGGTAGTTGCATAATGAACGCTTCCATTATCATCATGAAGATAGAAAAGATAGTTTGATTTTGCCGGATACAAGACAGCTTTGATAGATGCCAAGCCAGGACTTCCAATTGGTCCAGGGGTAAGACCAGATCGTGTATAGGTATTATACGGAGAATCAGTTCGGATAATTTCTGGTGTCAGCTGCGACTGACCAATGTTGTACTCGTACAAAAATGGCGCATCTACCTGAAGTCTCATGCCAGTCTTTATTCTATTTTTTAGGATTCCTGCAATTGTCGCACGGTCCGCTGCACCCGCCGCTTCTTTTTCCAAAATAGACGCAAGCGTAATGACATCATGTTCAGTCATTCCACTTGAATTAATTGCTTCTCGAAGTGGAGCAACATTTGCCTCATATGCATTGTGTAGTATTGAAATAACATCGTTGGTATCTGCTGCAGGAGAAATAAAGTAGGTATCTGGAAAGAGAAAGCCTTCCAAATCAGCTGTTTCTTTCATAAATAATTCAGCATCAAAATATGGTAAATCCCTCGCTAGGATTTTTGACATTCGCTCGCGTGACATACCCTCTAAAATCGTCACGCGAGCGGGAGTTATATTGAAGTTTCCGGTAGCAATGTATTCAGCAACTGTCCAAAACGAAACTGGTCTGTCGAAATAGTAATCACCTGATTGCAATTTTTTGTCGTCGCCAAATACTTTTACAGCGATCTTTAGTAGTGTACTTGATCGAACCAAATGCAAGAGTTCTGCCTGTTCAGTGACTTCGACGAGTGATGCTCCTTCAGGTACTCGCAAAAAGGTCTTCGTTGGAAAATCTGCCGGTGCTGAGGAAAGGCGCCATCCGAGTAGAAAGACAATAAGTATACCCACTGAAATAAGCCCCCATCCAAAACGCGAACGCTTAGGGATTTCTTCCTCCAGCTCTATTGGTAAATGTTCCTGTAATTCATCCATAGATTAAAAAGGTAGATTGGATGGTGGCTTTGCAGTCTTGGAATCGATACGCTTGAATGATGGTGATTCCGAAACGAGACCAGGGAAATGGAAAATAGTCGCCAATTCTTCAGTATTTAGCACGAAAACATTCGGCGGATTTGACGGGAAGAACCACTTGAGCGGTGCAGGAAAATCAAATGAAAGAAGTAGTGGCGGATAGAAACAAGTGCGCAGCTTGTAGTATGTCAGCATGCGGCCTTTTAATTTTTCCAGAAGTTTTCCTGTCGGATCACCCCAGGTGTTGTCGTATTGAGATGAGTTTACACGCTGAAATTCATTGGTTTCAACATCGGCATACTGGCGGAACATCAAGCGTGATGCGCGACGTGTATTGTTGAATGTATGTACATCAACGAGTCGCTTGTCAGCCAAGATAACCTGGCGAATAAGCACATCAAAGGCAAGCTTGTTTTGTTTTTCTTTTACCGCCTTCACCAAATCTTTGTAGTATTCAGGAACACGGGCATCGAAAGCAAAAGTAGCTTTGTTGTTATCGTTTGACTGTGCACGCTTGTATGGAGAAAGCATTCGTTCAAGTTCTTCTTGTGAAGCATCTTTAAAGCCCACTTTATGTCCGTGATGTGTCTCGCTTACATATTTCTTTTCTGACTGTCGAACAATGATCTGAACCCAGACCTGCTCTCCTCGCTCTAAACTACCTAAAAATTCGATCATTGAAGTGATCGGATCAACTTTGTCTTCTTCTTTTAGTCCCTGCTTATCAAGACCGTATTTCTTGTATGTTTTGATCGGATACGCATCATGATTTAAGAGTTTAAATTCACATCCCCAGAGATACCAGTTTCCATCGTGGCGATAGCGAGGAATTGCGAGCGTATAATCTTCCACTTCTGTAACACGTACTTGAGGATACTGTGCATACAACTGTGTCTCCACTAATTTCTTTAAGCGTGAAGGAACACGAATTAGAAAACGTACCTTTCCATCGATTCCGACGATTTCAAGTGAATACCAAAAGTGTACTGCACCCTGCCAGTAGACTTCCCACACTCCTTTAACACTCATATGATAGAGAGCATTCGTAAGAAAGAGTTCCATCGCGAGC
>DALYCO010000046.1:0-4421 GCA_031973655.1 Minisyncoccota bacterium
GTTACCATTACGCTGATCCTCGCGAAAATGTTGCGTGATAAAGAAGCAAAGAAATAAACTATATGGCACTCCTCACTCTCAAACCACAAAAAGACTACGAACTCATCGACAGCGGCGACGGCAAAAAGCTTGAGCGTTACGGTGACTTTGTTTTATCACGTCCTGATCCGCAGGCACTTTGGAAACCACATTTGCCTTACGCAACTTGGAATAAAGCCGACGCTGTTTTTATTCGCAAAGGAAAAGAAGTTGAATGGAAAAAGAAAGCAACACTGCCTGAATCTTGGAGTATTGATTTCGGCCAGCTGACGTTTGAAATCCGACCGACAACCTTTAAACACACTGGACTTTTCCCAGAGCAATTAGAAAACTGGACATGGATGGGCCGCAAGATTCGTAATGCACTCAAGGCCGAAGATCGTCCAATCAAGGTATTGAATCTGTTCGGCTATACAGGAGGCGCTTCACTTGCATGTGCGAAGTCTGGCGCCGAAGTCTGTCATGTGGATGGATCGAAAATGGCAATTGCATGGGCTCGCAAGAATCAGGAACTTTCTGGTCTCGCTGAAAAGCCGATTCGATGGATTCTCGATGATGCTATGGCTTTTCTCAAGCGTGAAGTGAAGCGTGGAAATAAATATGACGGCATTTTGCTTGATCCGCCAGCGTTCGGTCACGGTCCAAGCGGGGAGATATGGAAGATCGAAGAAAATTTCGACGAGCTTATTACACTTTGCAAAGCAGTCCTTTCAGACAAACCACTTTTCTTTTTGGTAAACGGATACGCTTCAGGATATTCGCCGATTGCATACCAAAACAATTTACTTTCTTTGGTTGAAAAATACGGAGGTGAAATTGAAATAGGAGAGCTTTCTATTGAAGAGGCACAGACGGAACGATTGTTGCCTTGTGGAATTTTTGCCCGATGGAATAGTTAAAATATGCGTAGACTTACGAAACTGATACATCTTCCGCTTGAGACGCTTAAAACAGTGGCACTTTTGTTTGCACTCTTTGCGCTCATCCTCGGTGTTTCTTCGTTTGTATTTACGCCAGTTGGTTTAACGTATGAAGCAAATCCAATAATAAATATTATCTGGCTCATTTTCGGATTCATATTAGTGGAAAAGTTTACGCCACTCTCAACCAAATCAGTTACGTTTTCAAAATATGGAATAATTGTTGTTATTTGCTTGATTCTTGCAGGACTTGCTTCCTCTATGCCTTCAGCGAATTTAATTGCACGTTCAGTAAAGATAATTGAAATAATTTTTCAGGATTTAGTAATTGCAGTAATGTTGGTAACACTCTTGAAGCAATTGTCAGATAAAAAGGTTCAGATATGGCTCTCGATTTCTTTTGCAGCGCTTCATGTCCCGTTGTTTATTACTGAGCAAACACTGCGAGCGGGGATCATCGTTCTCGGAGCACTTTTGATCAGCTACGTATCTATTAAATGGTTTGCTCAAAAAGGCCATGATATTACCGCAATACTCGTGCCACATATTTTATTTTACCTCGTATTTGGAACAGCTTTCTCAATTATCTTTTGGTAGCTCTACTTTATTTTTATTATTACAATCTCCGGCTGTGTTCCAAGTCTGAACAACGGCCCCCATGTTCCGACACCAACTGTAGTGAAGTGGGCATGATTACCAATATACGCTACTCCTTCGGTAAGGTCTTTATAGATACCATGTACCACTAACGAGAACGGCCAAAATTGTCCGCCATGCGTATGTCCGGAAAATGAAAGGGAAGTGCCTGCCTCAACGAGCGCAGGTATGTTTTTGGGATCATGAAGCATGACAATACTTGGGACATCGGCTTCGTACCCAGTATTAATTAAGCGAGCCGTTGTTGCTTCCAGTGGTTCGGCTGCGTATTCGATACCAATAATCTGAGTGTCATTTACGATAATTTTTTTATCATTCAATACGGTAACTGTGTTGCTGAGTGCCTCTAGATATTTCAGCTGCTCACGGTTGTATTCGTCGTGATTTCCAGCGGCATAAAAAGTTCCGTATGTGCTTTTGATATCTTTCAACGGCCCAAGATCTCGAGCATAGGGGATTATCGGACCATCAATAAGGTCGCCGGCGATAAATACCGCATCCGGCGAAAGCTCATTGATTGTTCGTACGATTTTTCGAGTAAATAGTTCTCCTCGGCTCAATCCAAGGTGCGAGTCAGAAAACAAAACAATTTTTTTACCACTCCATGCCGCATGAAGTTCTGGAGCATTTATTTCTTGGGTCACTACGCGATACGTAGTCGCTTTCCAAACTCCGAACACCATCACCGCAGTGAAAATCACCAGTAGTATAAGACCAACAACCTGGACGGGGATTATTTGAAGATTGGTTCCAAGCAACATATAAAATCTAAGTATAAGTGCTCCGATAAATAGATATATCAAAGCAGGAAGCCAGAGTGAAGAAACAACATAGAGCGGTTTGGTCCATGCCATGTAGGTTACGTTGCTGAAAATAGTTGTTGCAACGAGGACGATAGGGAGGACTGCAAATGGAACCCACAGATATGAATGAATATTCTGAAAGTTTTGTGGAATAACTAGGCGAATCGTACTAACGATAAATGCTGAGGCTGCTCCGATAATGAGCAAAAAAACGGTAAAAAATAGTGATGATCGCATTGGCAAAGTATATCATTTTTTGAGCCGAGCAGCTTGTGGTATACTGTATGGTATGCAAGAAAAAAATACTGATACAAAACTTATTATAAGCATTATTATTGTATTTATAGTTGTCGCAGGCATCATCGCTTTTGCTATGACTCGTCCAGCAGCTGTCCCATCAACAAATGAGACACCAATAGCTACTACTGATACTCAGTCAGTACCTCAGACTACGATAAAAACTACCAACCCTAATCCAGTAAAAACTATGGAACCACAAACAGCAGCAGAAAAAGGAAAAGCATTTTTGGCAGATAACGCAACCAAGCCCGGTGTTGTCGTTCTACCAAGCGGACTTCAGTATAAAGTCATTACTGAGGGAACAGGTCCGAAGCCAAAATCCACACAGACAGTGAAAGTGAATTATGAAGGAACACTGATTGATGGAACTATTTTTGATAGCTCATACAAGCGAGGTGAACCGATTGAGTTTGGCGTAACACAAGTTATTTCAGGATGGGTAGAGGGCTTACAGCTTATGTCTGTTGGATCTACCTATATGTTTTATATTCCTTCCAATCTCGCATACGGCATTCAAGGGATGCCTCCAGGTGGAATCGGCCCAAACGAAACCCTTATTTTTAAAGTCGAGCTTTTGGGAGTACGTAATTAATATATATAATGAAAACAATTCAGGAAACAATAAAATCACTATGGGCCTGGATTACGAGCCATATTAAAACAACTATCGCACTTGTTGTTGTTCTGGTTATTATTCTCGCTATCGTCTTTACATCTGGAGGTGCACCGGTAACATTGGTGACTGACACTGTAGTTTCGCGAGATCTCCGTTCAACTGTTCTCGCGACGGGAACAGTGACTTCGACAACAGATCTCAGTCTTTCGTTCGCCTCATCTGGAACAGTTTCGAGCGTACAGGTACAGGTTGGAGACAAAGTTAAAAAGGGACAGACACTTGCAACACTTTCAAACCAAAGCCAGCTTGGCGCGCTTACACAAGCACAGGGGTCATTGAAATCAGCGCAAGCTTCACTCAATAAATTGTTACAGGGAGCAACAAATGAAGAAACAGCAATTGCTGAAACAGCTTTAGCAAGCGCAAAAGTTGACCTCGCAAATACAAAAGTAAGCCAGGCAAATCTCGTAGCGAATGCTTTGCGTACTATGTTGAATGCAGGACTCACTATTAAAACATCACCAGGAAATTCAGTTATCCCGACCTACACGCCTACTCTTTCTGGAACATATATTGGAACAAATGCGGGAACTTACTACGTCACAACACGTGGAGGCAGTGCAGCATTTATGAGTTACTCTGGACTCGAGACTGGCGCAAGCTCTTCTATTACTACTACCACCGTTCCACTTGGTAAATTAGGTCTTTCACTTACTTTCCCAGCAGGCTTCACTACGATGGGTGATATGGATTGGGTCGTCGTAATTCCAAATACAGAATCAAGTACATACGTTACCGCACAAAATGCGTATCTAGCCGCACAAAGCAATCAGACAAGTGCTATTGCAAGCGCGGAAGCAGTTGTAAATGCACGTCAAGCAGATCTTAACTATAAAAAAGCATCTGCTCGTTCAGCAGACATTGAGGCGGCAGAGGCTAACGTACTTTCAGCACAGGGAAATGTTCAGAGTGCATCAGCTGCTTACAATGACACTATTGTCCGCGCTCCAGCAGATGGAACAATCACTAGCGTCGATATCAAAGTTGGCGAACTTGCGTCTGCTCAGAAACAGGTAATGATTCTTC
>DALYCO010000047.1:0-677 GCA_031973655.1 Minisyncoccota bacterium
TAAAGAACATATTCAAATTTTGGTTTTTCATATGGTCTTGTTCAGGCTTCCAATCGCCCCAGCCAGTGAAGTTTTTCACGCTTAAATCTTTTTTACCGATTTCTGAAAGCGAAAGGTATTTTTTATTGTATCCAGTTACTATTTTCATTTTAGGAACCGGGCAAATATCTGCTTTCGCAAAAAATACTTTCGTTACTCCAGTAGCGCGTATTGCTTCCATAAGCAATTGCATATCCAAGTGGCCAATTCTCCGAGGCCTGCCTGTTGATGCACCATACTCATTTCCAGCTTTACGGAAAATCTCGGCAGTTTTTTCATCCATTTCAGACGGGAAATATCCCTCTCCTACTTTGGTAGCATATGGTTTTGCAACACCCCATACTTCTTTAATAACAGTATGCGGCAAACCAAGTGAAATAAGCAGCGCGGCAGTTGTTGTATTTGAGCTGGTAACGTTCGGGTAGTCACCCAATACACGATCAAGCATATATGCCTGGGCGCCTTCAGCTAAAATTTTCTTTCCCGCCTCAGCAAACTCATATGCACGGTCAGTTAGGTTGCAAATCCATTTGGTATCAATAAAACTTACTGCTTCCATCCATTCTGCTTCGGCTGCATTCAGCGTGTCATTGCTGTATACATATCCGTATTCAGAATAAAAATGAATAAGTAAGTTT
>DALYCO010000047.1:687-1479 GCA_031973655.1 Minisyncoccota bacterium
GTAGCCAGGGCCGATACCGCGACCAGTTGTACCAACTTTAGTACCGCTCCGCGCTTTAATCGCTTCTTCTGCGGAATCGATAAAGCAGTCAAATGGGCTTGCCAGTATAGCTCTGAAATCCAGGTACAACCTGTTGGTGATTTTGAATTGTGCACCCTTTGACTCCAGCTCGATAATTTCTTTCTTAAGCTGAATTGGGTTAACTAATACATTGCCGCCTATCCAGCATTCTTTGCCGGGAGCCAACGCCCCACTTGGCAAAATATGCGAAACAAACTTAACGCCATCTGCTTCAAGCGAGTGACCAGCATTGTGGCCACCATTGAAACGTAGAATTGCATCGAATCCTTCCAGAAGCTTGAGTAGAAGTTTTCCCTTCCCCTCATCGCCCCATTGCAGGCCGAGAACAATTGTAATGAATTTTACTAGTGCTTCCCACTTATTTTTTCCATTGTCGTAATTTTGTGTTCAGTTAAAAAAAATTATTTCATAATTAATCCCCGCACACTGTTTTCTATTTGCCCCGCATTGGTAATGCGAGTAAATATTGGATCAGTCTGCAATTGCTTAATGGTGCGCGCACCTTGGTACGTTCCCATACTTTGGCGTAATGCTTGAGCATACTCAAGAATGAAATCTTGAACAGGGCCTTTGCATACAATTAAACCGCTTACACCTTCAGCAACCTTTTTACCACCTTTTAGTTTGCCATACCGGTCTCTTGCTTTGCCTTTTTTCATGGCTTCAACAGAACCCATACCACGATATATTTTATACCGGATATCTTCAATG
>DALYCO010000047.1:1570-4415 GCA_031973655.1 Minisyncoccota bacterium
CCGGTGGCTTTTATACCACCATCGGCAATCAGAGGTATACCTGCTGGTTTCGTTGCTTGTGCTACATCAAGTATTGAAAAGAATTGAGGCTTACCATTTCCCGTTTTTTCGCGGGTTGTGCAAATCGCACCTGGTCCTACACCAACCTTTACAGCATCAGCACCTGCATCAATTAAAAACTGAGCGGCTTCTTTGGTTACTACATTACCGGCAATTATTTTTGCATGCGGATGCGTGGATTTAATTTTCCGTATGGTACTAGCAACAGCTCTGGAATGTCCTTGAGCTGTATCAATAACCAGAAAATCAACTCCTGCTTCGAGCAAAGCAACTGCGCGTTTGTATCCTTCTCTTGCTACACCTATCGCGGCACCAACCATAAATCTTCCGTTTACATCGAGCGACATATTGGGAAATTTATCCATTGTTTCCAGATCTTTTTTAAAGTAGATACCAAGAAGCGTTCTGTTAGTTTTGGATTTAATTATTGGCAAGCGTTTTTTACCCGTTTGCTTCATAATCTTTTTTGCAGCAGCAACATCAGTATGTTCATATGCAACATGTAAATCCTTAAAAGGTATCATCATGTTTTTAACAAGTTTCTTAGGCTCATCAGCATAATCTTTTACTCTGCTTTTACTCACCAGCCCTAGTAGTCGATTGCCTTTTACAATCGGCACCGTATCAAAATCAACTCCCTCAAAAGCTTTGATGGCTTGTTTGATAGTTGTGGTTGGTAAAAACGTAACCGGATCGGTAACCATTGTGCTACGTTGGCGTTTTACATCACGCACCATTGCCACTTGTTCGGCAATCGTACAGTTGCGATGCAATACTCCTACTGCGCCATTTTTTGCCATAGCTTTAGCCATTTTGGCTTCAGTTACAGTATCCATGGCCGCAGAAAGAAATGGTACTTTAATTTTTAATCCACGAACAAATTCCGTTTCAATGGAGATTTCTTCGGTAGGTATTACATCTGTGTACTTTGGTGTGAGAAGCACGTCATCAAACGTCAGTGCTTCCGTAATCACAAGGCCATAATACGTATGCCTCATGTTTTGTGCGATGAATCTGAGCAACTCTTCGTTGGTCATTGATTCGAATGGTTTAAGTCCAGTCATTCGGTTTAGATTTTTTTGAAATAGTTTTTTTTCTTTAAGTTGTATGCACAAAAACGTGCTCGCGGCACATTCAGTTTTAGACCGAGCCGTGAGCACGTTTTTCTGGTTTATCAAGGACGCTAAGTTCTGACTAATCTACAAGAAATTAGCGTCTGTGTCAATTTCCCCTGAAGCTAGTTTTTAGCTATAAATGCCTCTATTAATTCCCTCACCGCCTGGGCAGTATTCCCCTTTTCCATAAGTTCTGTTCGAAGCTCTTTTGCACCAGGAAAACCGTTGATGTAGGCCTTGAAATGTTTCTTCATAATGGCAAAGCTTTTTATGTCGCCAAGCTTTTCTTCGAAGAGTTCGCAATGTTCTGCGAGTACTAAGAGTTTTTCTTTCGTATCGACTTCGGAAACAGTATAGCGATCGTCGCCCTGCAGTTTCTTGACCCATGAACGAGGCAACAATCTTCCGAGAATTGGATTGACTGTTTTTCCTTTCTGAAGAATTTTTCGGTCACGGTCAAAGAGCCACGGATTTCCAAAGATGCCACGGCCAATCATGACGCCGTCGACGCCTGTTTCTTTTGCTTTTACCAAACCATCTTCAATAGTAGTGACGTCACCGTTACCAATGATCAGTGTTTCCACCTTCATTTTATTTCGAATCTCCACCACGCGCTTGATGCGTGACCAATCTGCAGGAACTGCTGACAATTCTTTTCGGGTGCGAGCGTGAATCGTAAGCGCGGCAATGTTCTGACTAAGTAGTGTCGGAATCCATTCTTCAATTTCTACTTTGTTGTAGCCAACGCGAGTCTTTACTGAAACAGGAATATCTCCTGCACCTTCTTTACAAGCTTTAATAATTTCAATCGCAACATCAGGAGTCTTCATCATGCATGCACCAGCTCCCTGCTTCTCAATAGTTCGATCTGGACATCCCATGTTGATGTCGATGCCGTCGAAGCCGAGCTCTGCACAAAGTCGCGCAGCTTTTCTCATATTGTCAGGAGTTGAGGTGAAAAGCTGCGCGACTATCGGCCGCTCTCCTTCCGTATATTCCAAATCACGAGCAAGTACTTTTCTTCCTTCGCTCGAAAGACCGTTCGCTGAAACGAACTCAGTCCAAAACACATCAGGGCCGCCATTGGGCTGTCCATGCCGTGAGTATTTTGCGATCAATTGTCGGAATGCTGGATCGGTCACATCAGCCATCGGAGCCAACGCAAAAAACGGCTTCGGAAGCGAAGCCCAAAATCCCATAGTAATTTTTTCGTTAGTAGGTTCCATTACTGTACTGGCTCAAGCGGAATAGTTTCCTGATCGGTAATATCCGGTGATGAACCGAACTTATAATACACTTTTTTGTCATATCGTAAATCGAAGTACTGGAGCGTAGAAAAACTTTCGTCCAACTGCTTCTTCAAATCTTCTGAAGTAAGCGCGAGCAAAAGATTGGTGTAGAGCGTCGGCAAATCCTGCGCCGCAGTAAACACAATCTTCTGTTTCGTATCATTGAGTGATGAAGATAGGAGGAATGATGAAACGCCGGTTGAATAGGTTATGAAACCATACGGCTTCAATCCTTCAGCAGCAATTCCCTCCTTGAATCGAATCACATCACGGAAATACATATCTTTCTCAAACAATTTCTTGCCAACCGGAGATTCATTTTCTCCCCAAGTATAATTACCATAGAACACAAAATATACGTTTCCAGAAAATGATGGCGAA
>DALYCO010000048.1:0-4346 GCA_031973655.1 Minisyncoccota bacterium
CACCTTTCGTCCCCAGTCATAGATATCATTTATTTCTGAATCACTTCGTTCGTAGATTTTTTTATTGAGAGCGTCGATCTCAGCTTTTACTTCAGGATTTTCATCATATGCATTTGAAGCTTCTGAATAACAAGCTCCAATATACTGAGCCTGTACTCCAGCTGGAGCATTTGTATCTCCTTTGCCTTTCTTGAGGATCATCCAAATTGCCTTCGCTACATGAAGACCAACGTCACCCTGGTAGTTTGCGCGGACAACATTTGCGCCTGAAGCATTGAAGATTCGCGCAACTGATTCGCCAATTGCGTTTGTCATCAAGTGACCAATGTGGAATGGCTTGAAAGGATTCGGGTCAGTGTATTCCACCATAATCTTCTTTCCTTTTGATACAGTGCTATTTCCCCAAGTTTCAGCAGCCTTCTCTATTTCTGAAATAGATTCAGAAAAAAATTCTTTTGAAAGCCTGAAATTAATAAATCCAGGACCAGCCATTTCAATCGCTTCTACATGCTCGATTTTTTTATTTGAAAGCTCAGTAACGAGTGCTTCCGCGATTTCGCGTGGATTTTTCCCCGCCTGTTTTGAAACAGCGAGTGCAACGTTCGTTGAGTAGTCGCCATTCTTGATATCAGCAGGATGCTCAACGGAAAAAGAACCTTCGGCGATACCGAGAGTTTTCAGAGCTTCTTTGATATGTTGTTCCAGTATTTGTTGCATTATTTCTTTCCCGTCGAACCAAAAGCGCCTTCGCCTCGGCTTGATTCACTTAATGTATCAGTTTCTTCGATTTGCGCAATGATGACGGGGAAAATCACGAGCTGGGAAACCTTATCACCAGCTTCGATTGTGTACGGCTCACTGCTGAGATTTACGAGGTGCGTATTGTATTCACCACGGTATCCAGCATCAAAGACGCCACCCATAGTATGCAAACCGGCTTTAGAAATACTTGATTTATCCTTCACTGTCGCTGCGTATCCAATGGGAAATTCCATCGCAAAGCCGTGCCATAGGCGGTAATGACCGCCGGGAGGAATAGTGACTGTTTCCATCGCATACATATCCAAACCAACATCCCCAGGATGGGCATATTTCGGCAGTATTGCTTCGGGCTTGAGGCGTTTAACCTTGATTTCCATAAGTGAACGTATTGTACATAAAAAGTGGAAATAAAAAAACTTCCCCCAAGAAACAAGGAGGAAGTATACGTAAAATAAAGCGGGTGTGTATTTAGATTTGAGCGCGAATAAATTTAATTGCGTTTTCGTATCGAGCACGATACAACTGATACTCCTTGCGATCTTCTAAAGGAACGCGGGCCAAAAAAGTATCAATCAATTTTCTGTGCTTTTCAATCATTTGTGTAATTACTGCCATTGAATAGGGCTTGCCTGCCTTATTTGCTGGTACAAATAATGTTGTATATGAACCCTTTTTCAAGCTTCGGATTTCTTCGGAGACGAGCCCTATATACAGTAGTTGATCGTCAGTAGGATTGCCATCCTCATGCGCAGCAACTAATTGCAATGGTTCAATATCTGTTGCTTTTTTAACGGCCTTGATTACTTTGTTCATGCCGCTTACCGCAGCATGTCCAAGCTCATTGGAATGCGGCAGATACTTCCAGATATCAAATACTCCATCAGTTGTTACAAGCCGAAAATTATTTTCTTTGCTACCATCCTTGGGTTGCTCAAGAATTTCTGTGTGTACAGTTGCCATATGTGTATGTTTTTTCAAACAATACCATACAGGCATAATTGGTCAATCAAGTGTTAGAGTCCGAACTTTTCTACAATCATTTGCGCAACTTTCTTTGCCGGGATTGATGTATTGTCGATTACGAAATTATTTAAAAATGGACCATGATCAAACATGCCTTCGCGATCAGTAAGCATCTTCATGATTTTTAAATCTCGAAGCTTGCCGAATTCTTTTCGTGATGCCGCGGTTACTCGCTTCAACACTTCTTTCTTTTCAGGTAACAACTGAACAGGACAAAAGACTCCCCCGTTCTTTTCTACGATGGCTGCAAGTTTTTTTACCAATGCTGGATCAGAGAGTCCGGTGCGAGAAACATACGATTTTGCATATGCTAGCGTAAATATAAAACTCGTTCCTTCCTGTAACAAAGTCTTGAAGGTTTCAAAATGCATTTTTTCAGCAAGCGCGTGGCGAGGCTTGCTTTCATGTTCAGGAAAAATTTCTTTAGTGAAATCGATAATCGCATGATTATGAACAAGCTGAATACCCGTCAGTTTTTCAACCTCGCGAGCAACAGTAAGTTTTCCCGCAGCGATGGGGCCATAAATAAAAATGACTTTCGGCTTATTATTTTTTGATGATGGTTTTAACTTTGGCATACACTTGTTCATGAATAGCTTCTCGTGATAATAGTTCCTGTTTTGGCGCGCAATCGATCTTAATAAAGTTGTTTAACTCTTTAACGAGCTTAAGGGCGCTGTTGCGAGCGTTTTCAAGATGCTTTGCGTCCTTCTCATGCACATCTTTTTTTGTTCCTTTATAAGAACGACTAGCACTCTTGTCCCGTTCTTTTATTAAGCGCTGAGTGACTGCGAGCGGTACCGAGAGATACAATACTGCGCTTGGACGAGGAATTTTAAAAACCTTGTGTTCCATTTCGTCGAGCCAATTAAGGAAATCTCGGCGTTTTTTTGCATTAATTATTTTACCTCCTTGGTGGATCTGATTTGAAGATACATATCGATTGGCAATCACCACGTACCCTTTTGCAATCCAGTCTTTAATTTCTTCAGAAGATTCCCATCGATCTGCAGCATAGAGTACTGATGCAATTTTCGGATGGAGGTGCGAAAAATTGTAATACTGCTCAGTCAAACAGTGTCCGATGAATTTTCCGAAAAAGTTTTTATAGTATTCAGGAAAATCGACAACCTTCACTTTGAATTTTTCTTTCTTGAGACGCTTCGCAAGAAGTTCAACTTGCGTCGCCTTGCCTGAGCCGTCGGTTCCGTCAATGACGATGAATGTTCCTTTTTTCATAAATTATATTTTAACTGGCCGCCACGCGATGTAAGCGACCAATGTAAAGACGAAGAAGAGTGCGATAAAAACCGGTGCATCTTGGTGCTGTGCATTCTTCGTAAAGATCGCAAACGTGTCCACAATCAATTCATGTGGGTTTACGAAAACATCCCAACTATTCCAGCGCAATTCCCTGCCGATATAGATTCCGAAACTTGAAAGAAGGAACACCAGCGAAACAAAAACCCAAGTTACTGCATTTGAAAATTTATTACGAAGTAATGTTTCGATCTGCATGAGTGAATAGAAAGCGGCGAGCAATCCCACCCATGCTGCAGCGAAGAACATAAATATGTCATACCAAATCATCACCGATCTCCCCGCTCGGAGATGAATAAAGTCGGTCAGGATGTATGGAGCATTGGGGAAAAGAGCCAGCCATGCCAAACCTGCAAAAATAACAACAGTAGCGTACACTTTTTCACGCTTCACATACCAAACGATGAACGCGCTTGCAGCGAGCGGCAAAAGAGCGAGGAAAATATTCCAGCTGAGATACAAATCTGTTACTCGCCCACTCAAACCAATACGGCCGATATTCAAAGCGACGGCTAGAACTGTCAAAATAATCAAGGGGCGATATATAGATGTCTTAAGAAACGTCATGTTCTTATAGTAGCAATAATACGTACATAGTCAAAAAGTCCTTATTTTACTTATGTAAAATATCGTGGTACTATGAGAAAAATTAAAAAACCAATTAAATTACAATTATGAAAGTGAGCTACTTCTTGTTAAATGATTTCAATGATTTACAAAAACACGTGCAATGGCTTCGCGAAGAACTGACGGCTGACCGCAATGAACTGAGAGAAAGTGAAGACGCGCCAGATCGTCTTGAGGATGGTACGGCACATAGTGAAACCAGAGATGCTTTTACAGAAAAATCTACTATTATACAAAACTATGAAGCAATGCTTTCGAATTGCAAAATATGCCCTTCCCCTACAAATGCAAAACAAGTAGGAATAGGCACCTTTGTAAAATTGCTGGATAAAGACACCAAGAAGAGTACCTGGCATTACATTGGAAGTTCGTGGATGAAAGCCAATCCTGAAAAAAGAGACGGTTCCACAAAAGAACTGGCGATCCGGATAGCAATCGATGCTCCTGTAGCCAAAGCAATCAACCGCCTGAAAAAACGGCAAGTTGCGTTTGTAAAGCTGCCAAAGAAAACCATTGAGTATAAAATTGAAGAAATATCTCTATAAGCAATTAGACGAAATTACCGACAAAGGCCGAGCACATGCTTGGCCTTTTTTATATTCTTTCTTCGTAAC
>DALYCO010000049.1:0-3897 GCA_031973655.1 Minisyncoccota bacterium
AAAGAAGTACGAATCCTACTGGTGATAGAAATGGGGCATTAAACCGTACCATCCAATATGTATCGATCAAAAGACCGAACACAAGTGTTACGAAATAGACGAGATATGAATGCCCTAAAACAGTGTGGACGAGGAAGCTTTTGTCGATTTTCATACTAATACATTAACTATACACTAAGGCACCAGCTACTTCAATTCCCCCCAATGCTTGCCGGTATGAGCAACCACTTCAATCGGAACAGGTTTTTTGTTCCCCAGGAACTCGTCCGAGACGGTATCTTCCATAGCTTTTTTAATAATCTTTTCTGCTTGCTCTTCATACCCATTATCTACCTCAAATATAAGTTCGTCGTGGACCTGAAGAATTAAACGGATATTACCCAGAAGGCCTGCATCTTGCAAAGCGGTTTCTGCCTGACACATGCCAATCTTAACGATATCAGCACCTGTTCCCTGAATAGGTGCATTAATCGCCATTCGTTCAGCCATTGCCTTGATGAATGGAATCTTCGAGCGAAGTCCGGGGAATTGTCGTCGTCGTCCAAAAAGTGTTTCGCTAAACCCCTTCTGTTTTGCAGTTTCAATCACTCCATCGAGATATGCACGGATTGTAGGAAATTGAAGGAAATAGTTATCGTAAAACGCCTGAGCTTCTGCGCGGTCTGTTCCCAAGTTTTCTTTAAGTGCAGTAACTCCCATACCATACAGAATGCCGAAGTTGATTACTTTTGCTCGGCGACGCATTTCATGAGTCACATCTTTTTCTGCGACGCCGAACACCTTACTAGCAACAGCAGCGTGAACGTCTTTGCCTGAGCGGAAAATTTCTATCAAACTTTCATCTTGAGAAAGAAGCGCTGCCAATCGAAGTTCGATCTGTGAGTAGTCGAAAGACATGAACACTGAGCCAGCTGGTGCAACAAACGCATTTCGGATATTTTTACCCAGTTCGGTCTTGGTTGGAATATTTTGAAGGTTTGGATTGTTTGAAGAAAAGCGTCCAGTCACCGCACCCATCTGATTGAAATCAGCATGGAGTTTACTGTCTTCCCCAACAAGTGCCGGGATAGTATCAATATATGTCGAAAGCAATTTCTGCAATTCTCGGTATTTAAATATGTCCCCTACTATAGGATGGACGTCGCGCAATTTCTCCAACTCGCTCTCGCGAGTCGATCGAGCTCCGCCCGCCGTCTTCTTTAGTTTCTTGCCATCACTAGATACGAGCCCCATCTCATCAAACAAAATATCACCAAGCTGTTTCGGAGAATTGATATTGAATTCCTTGCCTGCATGTTTATAAATTGATTTCTCTAAAATCGAAAGTTCCTTGTGATACTCTTCGGAAAGTTTTTTAAGATAGTCGAGATCAACCATCACTCCCTGCTTTTTCATATTGTCGAGAATTGGAATCAGCGGCAATTCAATATTTGTATATACATGCCAAAGATCGTTATCTTTCAACGCTTTTTCAATCTTTTCTTCGGCGACTTCGAAACTGCCCGCATTCTGGAAATGAAGAATATCATCTGCTCCGATATTGTTGAGATCGGAATTCAAAAGCCACATGCCGATGGCGAGTTTTTTTACGAGCTTAGGATCAGCAGCCACTTCTTCAGCGGAAACTTCTGGTGCTTTTGTCTGTGTTTTTTTATCGACAATAACTTCACCGCTCAAAAGTCGCTTCACTCGCTCGATCAAGCTTCTAAATTCCAATTCACGAAAGAGCGCTTCGATTTGCGTAACTGAAAGGTTTTCCTTGAATTTATTTTCTGGCAACTTGAAGTCAATTGGTGCATCGCGACGGATGGTAGCCAATGTTTTTGAAAACAGTGCTTCCTCTTCCCCGTCTTGCAACAGTTTTAAAATACGATCGGTGATTCCTGCTTCTTTTACTTTTTCAGGATTCTTTTTAAGAACCTTATATAGATTTTCAATTGTGCCAAACGAAGTTATCAATGTCGTAGCAGTTTTTTCTCCAATGCCGGCGATTCCGATAATATTGTCAGAAGGATCGCCTCGAAGTCCTTTGTAGTCAGGAAGCAGTTCCGGCTTGAAACCAAAGCGCTGAAGAACCGCTTCTTCATCATAGAGAATCGTATCGTTCAATCCTTTTTTGAGTGTAAACACCTGCACTTTTTTCTTGTCGATTAACTGCATCGTATCCATATCACCTGATGCAATTACAATTTCAACATCTTTGGAGTCTTTCAATTCCTCAACAATCGTTCCCAAAATGTCGTCGGCTTCAAAACCTGGCTTATCATAAATCGGAATATTAAATGCTTCAAAAATCCTTCGCGAAGAAATGAGCTGGGCAATAAGTGCCTCGTCAGTCTTTGCTCGTCCCGCCTTATAGGCATCATATGCAGCATGGCGAAATGTCGGCTCAGGAAGATCGTAACAAGCGACGATATAGTCAGGCTTGAGATCTGAGATGATCTTGATAAGCATGGTAGAGAGGCCGTACAGAGCTCCTGTAGGCGCACCAGCAGACGAACTGAAGTCTGGTAGCGCATGGTAGGCACGATGAATAATCGCATGGGAATCAAGCAAAATAAGGCGTTTTTTCGAGTTTTTATCAGAGCTTTTTGCGGACATAGATACACTATAGCGCATCGGAGAGACAATAAAAAACCTATTTCAATGTAATTTCCCGCTTCGTCTCGCTTTTATGCTTCAACGAAATAGAGATATGTTTCTTCGGCAGCAATCCCTCGATCTGCTCCGGCCATTCCAAGAAGATCACATTCCCCGCGTCCCCCGTCAGCTTCTCCCAGCCGAGCTTAGAAATTTCTTTCGGTGCCTCTAACCGATACGCATCAATATGATGAAACTGTTTCCAGTCTTTTTTAGAAAGCTTGTAGCTCTTGAGTAGTACAAACGTCGGACTAATCACCTTGTCTTTAATCCCAAGCAAATTGGCAATCTCCTTCGTCACCGTCGTCTTCCCCGCACCCAAATCCCCTGACAAAGCAACAATCGTCGCCCCGTCTTTGTTCTTATGTTTTACGATGTACTGAATTACTAATTCAGCGATCGCCGGGATTTCATTTTCAGTAAAGACTTTTTTCATATAAAAAGAATAGCATATGTATTGATTACTGGCACAACTATCAGTCTCTGCACATACGACTCATAGCTGCTCATGATGCCGACGTATGCACTTTGGAACGCGAGGCTGGCCGAGCGGATCAAAGTGCATACCGAGGCTTCTCCGAGGAGTATTTATTCCAGTTGTTCCCACACTTAGTGGCTGCACGACCCTGGTATGGGAATTCGTAAGTACCACGCGGGTCGCGGTGATTGCCTACCGGCAATCAAAAACCACCCGGCATTGGGTGGTTGATGATGGCATTCATTAGTTCGTCACATAGGCATGTTAATTACTAATGTGTTTGGAGGCTTAATGATTGTTGTTGTATACAGGCACGTCCATGTCCTCGTAGTGTGGAGCCTGGGGCGCTGTATTCATATTCTGATTTCTCATACCGTTGTTCATATTCGCTTGCGCGTTGTAACCGTTCGGAGCAACGTACGCAACAGGGCGACGGTAGTTCCGACGGAGGACAACTGCGAGGTAGATGAGAAGCAAGAGAACGAGGAGGAGGATCAACCAGCCGATCAAAGTAGTTGGCCAGAAACCATTTCCGAAGAGGGCCAAACCAGCGAGAGAGTTACAGTTTGTAGTATTGCCCAAACCATATGCAGTAGCTGATTCCTGTGAACCATTGACTGGGTTAGTGAAAGCGATAGTTGATGTAGCAACAATCAAGTTTCGATTAACCGCTGAGCGGAGAACGAGACCGTTGATGTTCATGCTACCCGCCTGATCCTTAATGAGAGTTCCAATTGCAAGCGTAACTGTGTGGTCAGCTGCGTTGTAGATACCAGGAT
>DALYCO010000050.1:0-3839 GCA_031973655.1 Minisyncoccota bacterium
CATCAAGGCAAACGTATTGGCTAACGGTGGAGCTCTCGGTTGTGCAGCAACAGGAACTTCTATCGCATTTTACTCACCACTCGCTAGCAGCGCTACTACAGCTCAGTGTGTGGATACTAACGGGTTTGCTGGAGTACTCGCTACTGCTGCTCCATCCGCTGCAAACATCGCACTCGGTAAGTGTCAATAATCACAAACATAGATATTCAAAAAACCACCGCTCTGGTGGTTTTTTGTTTGCCGCCTTGGTATACTTTAGGCACATGAACATCATTCTTATCTCGGTACTGCTTTTCTTTTTTGGAACTATCATCGGTAGTTTTCTTAACGTCGTAATATATCGATTCAACACCGGCAAAACCATGAACGGCCGATCGATGTGTTTCTCCTGCGGCAAAACATTACACTGGCATGAACTTGTTCCTCTTGTTAGTTATATTGCTCTTCGTGGTAAATGCTCAAAGTGTAAAAGCCCAATTTCAATGCAGTATCCACTCGTTGAAGCGACAACAGGAGTAATGTTTGTATTCCTCGCTTTCAAGTTTCTGAGTGTACTCAGCCTCTCTCAGCCGCTCTTCATGATTACTATCGTATTCTATACATACATCTGGTGCTTGCTTCTAGTAATCGCAGTATATGACATCCGACATACCATCATTCCAGAAAAGCTCGTTTGGTTTGCTAATGCTTTAGCTTTCCTCTCATTGTTCCTCTTTTCAAATTTCCAGTTTGCTCCACATCCTGCAACATGGGGAGGTTTGCTCGCGGGCCCACTTCTCGCATTGCCATTCTGGGCGATCTGGTTCGGTTCGAAAGGTAAGTGGATGGGTCTCGGTGATGCAAAGCTCATTGTCGGCCTCGGATGGCTCCTTGGTGCCGGCGCAGGACTCCTCGGGATCTTCTTTGCTTTCTGGATCGGAGCAGCGTTCTCTATTGCACTTATTTTGATAAAGGGTCGCAAGTACACCATGAAATCACAAGTACCGTTCGGGCCTTTCCTTGTTCTCGGTGCGTTCCTTGTATTTGTTTTTTCTCTGAACTTTCTTTCATTCGCTCAGTTTATGAATTATTAATATGACACCAGCAATCAAACAACAGAAACAGGTAAATAGGGGATTCACGATCGTGGAAATGGTTGTGGTAATCAGCATCTTTGGTATTCTCGCAGGATTGGTGCTTGCTCGATACAAGAATTTTCAGGCGAATATTGATTTGGAAAATACCGCACAAGATATCGCACTTCAAATACAGCAGGCTGAAAACTATGCTGTTGCTGGACGATATCCAACTCTTGGAACCGGGCAAGCAGCTCCAGTATCAAATTGGCGACCAAGCTATGGTATGTACTTCAGTACTCTACCTGCAGACCAAAAGCGATTTATTTTCTTTTTCGATACAGAAAGCCTTCAGCCATCTGATCCCAGCTACAACGCAGTAGGTGTAAACGGACGCGGCCATTTAAGTGATGTTTCTCCGTTTTCTCTATGCAGCGGTAGCGGTACTGAATGTTTGAATATCGTTACCATTTCCAATGATGTATTTATTGAAAAGATTTGTGAGGGACTTTGGAATAGCACAAGCTGTAACGGTACAGGAATTCCGAATGTCTCCATTGTCTTTACTCGTCCATTTCCTGACCGAATTGCAGTATCGCTTCAGGGAGGAACTCCTACTGTTCGATCAATTGATTTGCGTATCCGTGCTAAAAGCTTTATCACTGGAAACAAACGCGACATCGTCGTTACGCCGCTTGGTCAAATCCGCTTAGAAACGGTACAATAGTATGGCAATGCATCCTCGTTACAACCAACAAGCTGGATTTACACTCATCGAACTCATGGTGGCTTCGGCTATTTTCATCGTCGTAACAGTGACTGGTGTTACCGTTCTTATTACTGCGACAAATAATTTCCGAACAACGTCTGAAATTCGACAATCAATGGATACACTTTCTTTTGTTATGGAAGATATGACTCGTACTATCCGCTTGGGAACAGTGTTTCACTGCGGCAACTGGGCAAGTGTTGAGTTGTTTGATTCGTGCGAAGTTGATACGAGCGCCAACGTGGGCCAGCTCGGCGGATTATTCTTGGCTCTTGAAGGATACAATGGCATTCCAAATAATCCAGATGACCAGGTGATGTATTGGATCTCAGGAGGAGTTCAGGGTAACGTAACAAAGGGAACTCTCTATAAAAAAACACAATCTAATCTGGTCTCACCTAGCCAGATCACTAGCTTTTATCCCGATCAAATGCCAAACATTTTTTCACCGATCACACCAAGCACCATTTATCTTGATATGAATCAATCAGGCTTTTCTGTGAGCGAGCCAGGAAGTGCAACCACAACTCCTGCGATTACCATTCGCTTGTCAGGCGTTGTTAGTTATAAAAATACTTCAGTTCCATTTAGTATTCAATCAACCGTTGCGCCACGTAATATTCCTAACGCTCTCCCTCAATAAATATGAAAACAATTCAGGGACAAATACATACACGAACAAAAAATGGGGGATTCACGCTCATCGAGGTACTTATTGCCGTGGTTATTTTTTCAACTTCACTTGCCGGACTTCTTTCAATAGTGGGTACTGGCGTGGGTAATATCAACGTTTCAAAAAACCGTCTCATTGGAAACTATCTTGCGCAGGAAGGGATAGAAATCATGCGTTACAAACGCGATTATTTTACCTCAAGTACTTTAGGTTGGGGGGCATTTACATCAATGATGAACAATATCTGTAGCTTGAGCGCTCCGTGCGGAGTAAGCGCGCTCCGTCCGGCAGCTATCCCAATTGATTGCGGACCAAACAATCCTACTAACTGCCGTGTTGTCCAAAACACACAAGGTAATCCCGCAAATGGAGCGTATGCAATGCTCGGTGATGTTGGAGCATCAAGCTGGACTCCGACAATATTTACCCGTAAGGTGTATCTCGAAAGCCCAATCAATAACAGTGGCGACTCCTATATCATCCATAGTTTGGTGAGCTGGCAGCAAGGAACAGGTACGTATACCACAAGCATGAGTGAGACAATTTATAATTGGCACATAGGACAATAGTAGTATATGCAAAAAGAACCAAACAAAACTTCATCTGGTGGTTATGCGATCTTGTTCGCTGTTTTGCTGATCTCAATTATCTTGGCTATCACATTGGGAATTTTGAACATCGCTCTCAAGGAATTTAATTTTACTGCTACGGCAAAAAATTCGCATGTGAGCTTCTTTGCCGCAGATACGGGAGGTGAGTGCGCGCTCTACGGAAAGAAACAGGGAATGCTTGAGACAGCTTCACCATCTATGTTGTGCGATACACAGACTATTACAAGTACATCGACGACAGTAGCAACAAATATTACCCGGTATGATTTCACCGATATCAATGTCCAAAATGGCTGCGCTCGCGTAGATATTGTTGTTGATGACAGCGATGCTCTTGTTCGAAGAACAACTATTAATTCTCATGGATTCAATATTACCTGCGCTGTGCTTCAAAGTGTTAACCCTCCAACAAAAGTAGAACGATTGCTATCGTTTGAATTTACTGAAAATGCTGACGGAGGAACAGGGGGAACAGGAAGCGGAAGCGGAAATCAGACAACATCAGGTACACCAGGCGGCTTGCAAGGAACACCGATCGGCACAGTGACTCCAATCAATCCAGGAAACCTAAATCTCGGAGGTACTGTAATGCAGCAATTTGGCACTAGCGCCAACTAAAACACCGCTTTTCTTCATGGTATACTTGGCTATATACCCGTATGAAGAAACCCGAAGCTGAAAAACGAATACAGAAGCTCCGAGAGGCTATTGATAAGTATCGTTATGAGTAC
>DALYCO010000051.1:0-3413 GCA_031973655.1 Minisyncoccota bacterium
TTCACCATTTCAGCTGTATATGTTGCACCGATATTAAAATCTTGAAGCCATGGACGGAGTTTGAGTGGATCCTGATTGATCGCTTTTGCGCGCTCAACCGCTTTTGACATACTGATCTTAATGACTTCATACGGGTGCTCCGCTGGATTCTTGAATCCATTCCAGCCAGAACCAAAGTGTGATGGGTATACCATTGGACAAATATAATCAAAATACGGAAGCGCTTTTTCCAAAACCTGCCCAATACCAAGATCATCGGTCGAAGTCGTAACGAGTCCGAAGAGATCAGCGGAAGTAACCATGCCTGTACCTTCTAATGAAGCATGGAGATCTTTGAAAAAAGATTCAATAATATCTGCTCGTGTTGTTGTCCCGTCGGTATTTGGATATGCGATATCAGAAATTTTTCCGTCAGATGGAAAACGAACGTAGTCAAAATTTATTTCATCGAAGCCATGAGCATATGACTCTTTCGCAATCGCAATAGTGTACTCAGTAACTTCCTTATTAGAAGGATCAAGGAAACTCAATCCTTTGAAGTCTTTCCAAATTGCTCCATCGCTCTTTCGCTTGATCGCCCAGGATGGATTTTTTTCCGTCATGTAGGGGTCTTGAAATACGGCAATGCGGCCGATGACGTAGATGCCTTTTTCGTGAAGCGAGGCGATGAACGAATCAATATCTGAAATGCGATTCTCTGTAGAGCCGAGCGCAGTTAACTTTGGATCGTGGGTAAGGAATGCAATCTTCCCAGTAGCGTCCTTAATATCGATGACAACGGTATTGAGTTCTGTTTCGTCAATAAGCTTTACCAGTTTTGCGCGAAATGATGGCGTTGCTGCTACCCAGCTCGACATATAGAGCGCTTTTACCTGAGTAGGCGTTGCAACATGAGTAATTGCAACTCCGCTATTCCCCGCTGACCCAGGCAACCCTGGATTTGGAGCATCTTCCGGCGTCGGAACAATTTCTGCAGGAAGATTGTTTTCAGCTGTCGTAATAATTGGCGCTGCTACATCGTAACTGTCTTTGGAAAGTGCCGGAATAGCAAAATACGCGGCACCGGCAAGGGCGACACCTACTAACACGACCGCAACAATGGTTCGCATATGCATGGTTATATATTTGTTACTGTTGATTTTCGAGCTTCCTCTGCAGTGCTTTCAGTGTATGTCTTTGTTCGTTCTTCGCGAGCGAGGCGGTGACGTTCAGCGATGCGGTATTCCTTGTAACCTAAATAGAGAAGGACAATGCCGGCAATAATGCAAACCGCCATCTTCCAAGAAGTCGGCAAGCCGAGCAGAGGCAAAAGAACGAGTATAAGACCAGTGATTGCTGTTGTACGTGCGAATATCATAGGTGGATTATAGCATACTAATGAAGGTTGTCATTCAAACCCGCAGTAGGTTCAAAGACTCTAATTTGGGAAAAATTTTTACCAGACAATCCATCAATTGAAATGTTTTCTTGGGTAAATTTTGTTTTCTGAAGTTGCGTAGGAGTAAACACATATTCCGCAAATCCTTCATTTGTTTTTCCAAGAACACCTGCTCCGGGCCAAAATTTCGCTGTCGATGATTTTGTGCTGCCGACAGGAACACAATTTGCCATTTTCATGCAAAAAGCCAGTATTTTATCTTTTGATCTAGTATACGGGCGTCTTCGGCTGAGGGTGTAATATGCCTGATGCATTAATTCAACTTTCTCTCGCCATAAAGGATCTAATTCCTGTCCAGGTTTTAAGTGTACATTAAGCTCCACCTTGCTTCGCGTAACATCAGTAAGTACGGGCAGACCTCCTAATTGTTTCTCCATTAATTCTAGTTTATCTTTTAGATCAGTATCGAATTCTTCTGGAGTATAGAAAGAACCAATCTGCGTAAAAGTAAATTTCATATTTTCAGGCAAACAACTTTTAAGAAAATCCAAAATCATGCGGAAAGTTTGCGCGTACCGTTCGGTATCGCTCTTAGGAATATTATTCATGCGCTCAACGATTACATCGTCAGAAACAAAATCAAACCAAATACCTGGTTCATATATTTCTGCGATCGGCTTCAGCCATTTTGCATAATACATTATAGTAAAAAGCTCAGCCCAATCTGCTTCCGGTGCTTCTTCAAGTCGCCACAATTTATATCCTCCAAACGGAAAAGCAAATTGTATAGGGAGATTGTTTGCAATGCTTGTTTCTATAGCATTTTGTATATGAGGAACGTATTCCGGTGTAACACTAAATTTCCGGAATTTTTTCGACATGATAGTTTTAAAGATAAAATCCGCCAATTCTTTATTGGAGCCAGGTTTTATTACCCCATTTTCTTGGGATTTAAGCTCGCCGAGTTTCTGATATATATATTCTTTTGCAGTCATGATATTGAGATGTGGGCAGGAATTGAACCTACACAATCTGCCTTGCGGACAGATGCCTTACCATTTGGCTACCACATCGAATAAACCATACCACGCTTTGAATAAGCAAACAAAGTGTATTACTTCCCTGCCACAATCAGCACAAATTCTCCTTTCTGCTTCACTGGAGTTTTGGTAAGGATGGCTGCGATTTCTTCGGCGCTTCCTTCAAGGACTTCTTCATGCATTTTGGTAATTTCTCGAGCAATCATAACTTTTCGTCCTTCCTGTAAGAGTTTTGCGAGTGAAGTAAGCGCTTTTACAATGCGATGGGAAGATTCATAGGCAACATGCGTATTAATAACATCATCACGAATTTGCTTGAACAATGTCTCACGTCCTTTTTTGTGCGGAATGAATCCATGGAACAAAAATGGAGCAGCCGAAATACCACTGATAGACAATGCGGAAATCAGGGCCGAGGCTCCCGGGACTGCGACAATATTCGCCTCGGCCCCAAATGCATCCCGCACCTGTCGTACCAACAACATTCCTGGATCTGAAATCCCCGGTGTTCCCGCATCTGAAATTAAAGCTACATTCTTCCCTTCTTTCAAAGCATCCAAAACAAAATCAGACTTCCCCGAAGTACTATGCGCATTGTAGCTCGCAAATTTTTTCGCCTTAATTTTATGGTACGCAAAAAGTTTTCCTGATGTTCGAGTGTCCTCACACAAAACGAGATCTGCCTCGGCAAGCACGCGAAGTGCCCGAAGCGTGATGTCTTCCATATTTCCGATTGGTGTTGCGACGATTGAAAGGGTTCCCATAAAGTTTATTCGATTAATTCTTAAATAGTCCGCTCACTTCCTGAATAATTTTTTGCGCTACAGTCTCTGTCACTCCAAATTTTTTAAGATCAGAAACAGTATACGTTGCGAGGTCCTGCGCGAGGATTATTTTTCGCTTTGCAAATTTCACCAGAAGCGCTTGGTTGACTGACGGTAAAACCGTAACTGGATACATTTTTTTTGAGACAATCATTTCTTCGAGACCACCCT
>DALYCO010000052.1:0-1742 GCA_031973655.1 Minisyncoccota bacterium
GGTCTTTTCTGAGAAGTTAGCATCTTCCCCTTTCATCAATGGACCTGACATGAGATACATGCGGAGCGGATCAACGCCGTACTTGTCGATAAAGATCCATGGATCTGGATAATTCTTTTTTGATTTTGAAATTTTCTGTCCGTCTTCCGCACGAAGCGTTCCTGTAGTGACAATATTCTTGAACGGCGCAGCTCCAAAAAGCATGGTTGAAACAGCATGCGTGTAGTAGAACCAAGTTCGGGTCTGTGCAATGTATTCAGCAACAAATCCTGCAGGGAAATTTTCTTCTTTCCAGTTTGGACGCTCGAATGGATAGTGGTCTTGCGCGAACGGCATTGAGCCTGATTCAAACCAACAGTCGATCACCTCTGGAATACGTTCATAGATAGTTCCCTTTTCATCAACAAGCTTGATTGAATCTATATAAGGACGGTGCAAATCAAGTTCATAATTGTGATTGTGTGGAAGCGGAACAAATGGAATTTCTCGAATTTCCGCAGGTTGGATGCGATTACCAGTAAACTGAGTAAAGAGAATATCGAGTGACTTTGCGTTGTCAGCTCCAACAACAACAGCAGCAACAGTCTCGAAGAAAATACCGTGCGTCACGATGAGGATTTTCTCATTCTGATATTTTTCTTCAAGCTCGTACATAAATTCACCGAAACGTTTTTTTGTTTCGAGAAGTGATGAATTTCCTAATGGAAGATCGTATGACGTGATATTCTTTTTTCGATAATCAACATACTCCTGCCAAGGCTTTCCATCCCATTCGCCGAAATCGTATTCGCGAAGACGAAGGTCGGTAATGATTGCATCAGCAGGTATGCCAAGAATTTCAGCTGCCATCTTTGCAGTTTCTTGAGTTCGGATGAGTGGTGAGGCAATGATCTTAGTGATGCCATCTTTTTTAAGATTTTCTGCTTGAGCAAGAATTCCCTTTCGGCCATCTTCGGTCAAATGATATGAATCATGATCAAGACTGGAAACAACTCCTGCATCCATGTGCTGGCCATATCCGTGTCGCATAGCCAAATAGGTGTTGCCTGATTTCTTGGCTTTCGCTTTCAAATCATCGAGAGATGAAATTGTCATGAGTTTTCCTTCAGGAGATTTCCAAAACGGAAGCGGTGTCGCCCAGTAGCGGTTTCGTGAGATCGTCCAGTCCGGAGCACCTTCAAGGTTGTTCTTGAATCGTCCGTCCTTCAAGTGTGACGGAATCCAATTCATATCCTTAGCATTCTCAATAATGTCTGGTTTTACTTTCTGAATATTTACAAACCATGATGGAAGCGCGTAGTAAATGATCGGCGTATCACAGCGCATGCAGTGTGGGTATGAGTGGACGATTTTTTCTTTGCCGAACAGATATCCTTGGTGCGCCAAGTGCTTGATGATTTCGATATCAGTTTTCTGGTGGCCGTCCTTTTCATCTGATTTTGGTTTAACCGAAAGTCCTATGAAATCTTGTACGACTTCGGCAAATGTTCCGTCGTTCAAGACATGGTGCATGAATGGAATATTCTCGCGCTTTGCGAGCTCCATGTCTTCTTCTCCGTAGCCTGGAGCGATGTGCACGATTCCAGTACCGGCATCGTTCGTAACATATTCTGCTGCATAGACTTTCCATGCATTATCTTTGTTCTCAATTTCTTTTTCTAAGAAATAATCAAAGATAGGCTTGTATGCTTTGCCGATGATCTGTACGTTTTCTTCGACGATTTCATATGCGTCCTTGATGA
>DALYCO010000052.1:1752-2899 GCA_031973655.1 Minisyncoccota bacterium
CCAATTTTTATTTTGACGTAGTTGAATTCTGGATTTGCAGCAAGGGCAAAGTTTCCTGGAAGAGTCCAAGGAGTTGTTGTCCATGCGACGAAGAATGTTCCCGGCTCATCAGCGAGTTCAAACTTTGCATACACTGAAATATCAGTGATGTCTTTGTAGCTGTTATCCATTGCGATTTCAGAGTTTGCAATTGGAGTTTCGCAGCGCGAACAGTATGCGAGAACGCGAACGCCTTCGTAGATCAAGCCTTTTGTATGAAGCTGGCCAAGCGCCCACCAGACGCTTTCAATGAAGGTGTTGTCCATCGTCTTGTAGCCGCCTTTAAAATCCACCCATCGTCCGATGCGCTCTACTCCCCGTTCCCAGTCTTTGTCGTATTGCAACACTTTGCTGCGAGCATACTCGACGAATTTTTCAACACCGTACGCTTCGATTTCTTTGTGTCCGGCGATACCTAATTCTTTTTCAACGATGTTTTCAATTGGCAAACCGTGACAGTCCCAACCCCATCGTCGAGGTACATGGTATCCGCGCATAGTCTGGTAACGTCCGATTGAATCTTTGGCTGTGCTTCCCAGAATGTGTCCGTAATGCATCTGTCCTGTGGCAAACGGTGGACCATCGTAAAAAACATAGTTCCCTTTTGGAGATTCTTTAGTAAGCGATTTTTGAAAGGTATCGTTATCTTTCCAAAATGCCAAGATGCGCTCCTCTCGGAGAGCTGCTTCACTTTTTTCTTGTTGCATATTTTTTTCTTCCATAAAAATAAAAACTCGTCCTTATACAATAAATTACTTTACTGGATAAGGACGAGCTTCTCTCGTGGTACCACCTTACTTTGTCCGGATTTCCGGACCTTATTTAACGCTATAACGGGCTACCCGCTGGATTCTACTTGTCCCAAAGGAGGTTCCTTCCAGAGCTCGGAGATGATTAGTCTCGTCAGTGCTGCTGTTCAGATAGTAGCTAATATATGATGGTTTGTAAAGTTTTTACTACAGAAAAAAAATAAGCCGATCTACAGTGAAGTAGACCGGCCTCTCATTTAAACCACTAACTAAAACAATACTAAAACCATAAACAAAAAACAGCCAACAAGCTAATATCCGTAAGCGGAGTCATCTTTAAAAGCTATCATTGCTCCATT
>DALYCO010000052.1:2909-3237 GCA_031973655.1 Minisyncoccota bacterium
ATGCTCAGCATAGCAGCAACAACACTGGCCTTAATAATACCAACACCAAACGGAGTAATTGTAACAATCGGTTTGCCCTGGCACGTTTTTAATTCGCCAAGGTTGTGTTGTAGTGTACGGGGAGTTATCCCTGTGTTCTTTCCCGAGGACTGATCCTCAAGATCATGTAAACATAAAAAGTCTGTCATGGAGGAAAATTTTGGGTTATACAAATTTGAGTATTTCGTTTAAAAACAACGTTGCTTTCATTTCGGAGAGAAATGAGGAGATGCGGTTGTTATTAGTATAATACCAGAAGAATGTAGTATGTCAACTACATCTTTGCCGG
>DALYCO010000053.1:0-2862 GCA_031973655.1 Minisyncoccota bacterium
CAGTACCGGTAAGCGTTATCGATGAAGCGTCTCGTGCTGATGCGGTGAGTGCTTTCCCGTCAAAGTCCATTAGGATGGAGCTCGCGTCACGGGCGCTTAGGGTGACCGGTATTGTGGTCGTCATTGTGCCAGTGAATTTCGATGCGCGGCGGATGCTGATATCTTGCAAAGATGGAGCAGTAATTACTGCTGTAACGTTTCCTCGGTGGCAGACGAAGAAACAAAAAGTCTGACTGTCTGTGTTTTTGATTGAGAGTACATTTTCATCAACAGAAATCTCCATTCGGTCGAGATTATATGCAGGGCCACTTGTGACAATGCCGTATGTTTCGCCCTGTACATAGGTGATTGTCATACTGTTTGAAACTGAAAGCTTAGAGAATTCTTCAAGACTCAATTCTCGGCTCTCAGTCTTGAACGTAGGGCTGTTTGAAATGATTTCGTTTGCCCGTACTGCAGTTCGTGATGCGCCGATTCCGCCAATAACAATGGCGATAACCCATATAATAAAGAGGGACCAGCCAGCTGTTTTGCCGAGTATTGCTTTATGACGAATAATCCCGATTCCCCAGAAGAACACAAGAATCGAAGGTATAAGGAAGGCAAAGTAGAGTCCAGTTCCAAAGACATACAGCAACGGATCATGGATCAAGCTTGCAACAGGGGAGGAAAGGAATGATGCTGGCACTGCGAAGACTGCGATGCCAAAAGCAATCGTTGTTCCCACTCCAACCAAGAATGCACCGAGCATGAATATACTACCGACAATTACACGGACAGCTGGGAAAATATAATCCTGGATAAAATTGGCGAATCCACGGAGAGCTGAACCAGGAGCTGAAGCCATCTTTTCTGCACCGGCTTTGATTTTATTTGGATCAATTGATTCAAATTTTTCCTTGATGCTTTCGCTCATAGTTGAAAGTGTTACAGGATCACCGCGCATTTCAAGTTTTTGTGCCGTCGTCTCTGCTTCAGGAATTACAAACCATAAGATGAGGTAAACTAATATTCCTGATCCACCGAGAAGCACGCTTAGTACGAAGATCAATCGAATAATGACTGGGTCGATGCCAAAATAATGTCCGAAACCTGAAGACACGCCGGCGATGATAGCGTTATCTGTATCGCGATAGAGGCGCTTCTTTGTTTTTGAAGTGCTTACTGGCTCTTCTTTTGTACCATCAAATTGATTGATAGTTCCCATGTCTGCAATGATTGAGTCTACGTCTTTCTCGGTTGCGATTGCATGCGAAAGGTCAGAAAGTTTTTCGGCAATACGTGCCTCAATGTCTTTAATGATTTCTTCTTTGTCTACATTGCTAGCAAAATGTGTTTTGATTGTGTTGAGATACGCATCGAGTTTTTGATATGCATCTTCCTCGATGGTAAAAGGAGTGTTATTGATGCTGATGTTAAATGTTTTTTTCATATTATTTCAATAAGATGTTAATCGAGTTAGTAAGTTCTTTCCATGCTTCTTTTGACTGTGAGAGGCTTTCTTCTCCTGCTTTAGTAAGCGTGTAATATTTTCTTGGAGGTCCTGATTTTGATTCTTCCCATGCATAATCCACCAGAGCTTCGGACTTTAATCGGGAGAGCAGGGGATAGAGCGTTCCTTCAACAACGAGAAGGTCTGCCGATTTCAATTGCTTGAGTATGTCTGAAGTGTAGACTTTGCCTTTATTGATGATGAGCATGGTGCAGAATTCAATCATGCCTTTTCTCATCGAAACCAGAGCAGATTCGGTTTGTATATCTTTCATATTCCTAGTATCGCATATAGTACTATGTTATGCAAGGTACTATGTATATAATTATAGAGAAGTAGAAAAAATCCCCTTAAATAAGGGGATTTTAAAGAATAGGACTAGTCTCGAACAGTTATTGCTGTGCCAAGCTCAGCCCAACGGTAGACTTTTTCAGCAATTTCAGGTGGAAGGTTTACGCATCCATGTGACCATGGTTGTCCGAAATTAGTATGCCAGTATGCTCCATGCACAACAGCGCCGCCTTCGGTAAAGTAGAGGTTCCATGGAACGCCGGGAAGGTCATAGTACTGGTCACTGATGTTTGGAAGAGGGCCCTGCATGTAACGGCTTGGAGTTTTTCGGTAGATATAAAATGTTCCACGCGGTGTAGGGGTGAGTTCTAGTCCTGTCGATACAGAATGTTGCATGTAGAGTGAGTCACCCTCATATGCGTAGAGCATCTGATCGCTACGATCAACAAGTATTCTTTTTATAGTATTTGTTTTTGTATTCTGAGCGATTTCAGCTGGGCCGGTATCAGTGAAATGACGGACATAGTCTCCGGCAATGTACCAGTCTCCTGAGACACGTTCTGGGTACCGAAGCCAGTCATCAAATACAATTTTGTACCAGGTGTGGCCGTCTGCATACACTGTTCCGTTTACGTGAAGCACCATTCCGTTTCGGGTTTTCATAACTGCTGGATAGGACGTGCCCGGGCCGGATCTGATATTTACACAGGCATCTCCCGCATAACTAGAATCACAACCTTTCGTAACTTCAATGTACTCGAATTGTTTTGGTGCCGGAAGAGTGGGAGGTTTGTTCTCAGGAGTAAAATTTTCAAAATCGCTTGTCTGTAATATGGAAATATCCAGTGGCTCGGGTTTTGTTTCGGGATGTTTGCGCATACTGAAACCCGCTATTACTAAAGCAAGAATAATGAGAAGCGGTATAAGGATTTTCTTGGAAGGCGCCATTTCTTTCATATGTTCAGTATACACTTGCCTACGTGCGATAAACAATAGCTAGTGGCTCGACAGAGTAAGTGTAACATGGGATTATGTATGCATGGACACACTATTGGTAGATTTCTTGGGCTTCTTTATTT